>JABJDN010000080.1 GCA_018665385.1 Phycisphaerae bacterium
TGCTTGCCCTGAGGATGGCTCTGCTATGGAAAAACGCACCGGCCGTTTTGGACCGTTCTTAGCTTCAGTCAATTATCCAGAAATTAAAACAGTAGTGAATCTAGATAAAAAAGGTGGTGTTAAATATCCATCTCCACCGCCATTGCTCGTTGAATCGTTGCATTGTGAAAAATGCGAAAGCCCAATGAATTTACGGAACGGCAAACGCGGTCCATGGCTAGGCTGCTCTACATTCCCAAAATGCAAAGGTCGTATGGGTTGGAAAACTCTCGAAGACGATATTCGAAATGAACTTGAAGCAGCCTTAGAATTGCACGAAGAAGCAAATCCACAAGTCATTGTTAAAACACTTAGCGGAAAAACCATCGCTGAAGGCAGTCCCATCGAGGACCTTATTATGGAAGGCGGAGTCGTCGAACTCGAAATTTATTAACTTCTCAAACTTTTAACCGAGTACTAGGATAAAATACAGATTATGACTCGGAAAATGACAAGGCAAATTCAAGTTGGAAACGTACGTATCGGTGGCGATGCTCCCGTATCTATTCAATCGATGACGTCTGGTTACACGCATGATGTTGATGCCTGCGTTACAGAAATACATAAACTCGCAAACGCAGGTGCTGACATAGTACGGGTTGCCGTCCCTGAGAAAAAAGATACTGCAGTACTGCCTGAAATTTTGTCGCAAGTATCCGTTCCTATTGTGGCAGATGTACATTTTCATTTTAAACGTGCACTTGAATCAATCGAAGCAGGCGTTCATAAAATTCGCCTTAATCCTGGCAACATTGGTGACACTGAACAAGTGAACGCAGTTATCGATGCATGCAAAGACGCTGGTATTCCAATTCGAATTGGTGTGAATGAAGGCTCAGTCGTTGAACGTAAAGATAAACAAAAACGACAGGAAGAACTCGCTTCATTTTTCTCAGATAGAAAACAAGGTCACCTTCTTGCGATGATGATTGCGAAAATTGAAGAGTATCTTGATATATTTGCAGCTCGTGATTTTCACGATATTTGCCTAAGTGCGAAGCTAATGGACGCAAGGCTCGTCATTGACATTTATGAAGAACTTTCCAAACGGTTTGATTATCCCCTTCACTTAGGAGTGACCCACGCAGGTCCTCGTGAAACTGGTTCAATCCGTTCCATATCTGCACTTGGCTCTCTCCTTTCCCAGGGAATTGGGGACACGATCCGTATTAGTTACGCAAGCGACCCTGTATACGAAGTTGAAGACGGCGTAGAACTCCTTAACTGTTTAGATTTACGCGACCGAATTGGTGCCGAACTCATTGCTTGCCCAAGTTGCGGGCGCATACAAGTCGATTTGTTTACATTAGTTGACGATGTTCGCAAACAGTTACAAGACGATATCGATGTGCCAATAAAAGTTGCCGTTATGGGTTGTGTTGTCAATGGCCCAGGCGAAGCTGAAGGTGCAGATGTTGCAGTATTTGCAGGCGATCGTCGTGGAATAATTTATGTGCAAGGCGAACGCGTTGCAAATGTTCCAGAAAATGAAATCCTTGACAGACTTCTGCATGAATGTAAAAATTTACAAGAGCGAGTCCGATCAGGCGCTACAAAACTTGGCGAAAAAGCGGTAACTATTGTCGCTCCAACATCAGATGTAACCATCGAAGGTCACCACCAGTGAACAAAAAACTCCCCACTGGGTTCACAATTATCGAAATGATTATTGTGATTGCTGTTATTGGCGTACTTGTTGCTATCTTGATACCCGCTGCACGAGGAGTCATGTCGCGATCTAGAAAAGTCAAGGAAATGAATCTTATAAGCCACGTTGGAAAAGCGTGGAATATGTATTCTGTAGATCACCTTGATACTATTCTTCCTGGCTACGTGAGCACTGAGGTGCAAGCAAAAGAGGAACTTGCTTGGATTTTCCCAAATGAAACGCTCGTGCCGCCTGCTCCGGACTATGGACCAAATGATCCTAACGACGCGGGGCCTTGGCCATTCCGATTACTTGATTACCTTGATTACGATTGGGAATCTGTTCTTTCGTACAAAAAAACTGAGTGGTCCAGTGGCGATTTGCGAGAATACGCAAATATTATTGCAACAGAGCCAGCATTTGGATACAACGGTTTTTATTTAGGTGGCTGGCAAGAAGTGGACAACCATGGCGGGCGTGTTACATCATTGTTCAGTAATGTTGCGTTAACAAACGGCAGGCGCGTAAACGTAGTTGCAAAACATACATCCGCAATTCCAAGGGCTGACAACCAAATTGTTTTCTGCAGCACTTTTTTTGCAACAGAGGGCATCCATCACGAGTTGTCAGACGACACCCCCGGTACGTTCATGGCAAGTCCGAGTGTTCTTGCACGCGTCAAAAGATGGCAGCCAATCGCTAGCGACAGAATAGAAGCACTATTCGATACATACGCGCCGCTAGGCAGATACAACGGAATTCCATCACTCGTATTTGCTGACGGTTCAGTCCGTACTATTGATACAGTGAAACTGCTCGACCAATCGCTTTGGATTCCAAGCGCAAAACAAATTGGCGACGTTCCAGCAAGTGAATTTTCACACACAATGAACTGAGTTAATTTGAAGAATCATCCTTTGATTTCTTCTGGTTCTTCATTTGGTATTCAAGCATAAAACGCATGCGTTTCATATCGCTTTGATCAAGAAGTGATTTGCTTGGATCGACGCTCATAGAAGCAAACCACTTTTCTTCCACTGCTGTATATCCAAACAACTTCTCCATGCGTACACTCAAGTCATCCATGTGACCTGCGCCATACAATACGCCGATCGAAGATGCACCTTCGACATACTCCAGTGTAAATGCAATATCGCTAAGTACTTCAGTATTCCTGTCAATGATGATGACGTTGTTG
This sequence comes from Phycisphaerae bacterium, assembly GCA_018665385.1. Classification (GTDB taxonomy): domain Bacteria; phylum Planctomycetota; class Phycisphaerae; order Phycisphaerales; family SM1A02. The sequence goes on from JABJDN010000080.1 coordinate 2,886, forward strand.
AGTTCGGGCTCTACTTCTTGAAGTAAATCAGTAGTTCCTGGCATCGATAAAATTTCGATCATGAGCAATCTAGCGGTTTCTTGCACTCCACCACCAAGCAAGAGGTCTAGCATAGGAATGATTTTCATAACCCCGCTCGCAAGTTTTGCAGTAAACGCTTCGCCAGTAATTGTTTCTAAAATCGCAGGGTCAGCGCCTCTTTCAACAAATTTTTCTTGCACTTCACCAATTGTCAAGTCGCTGCAGAACCACGTTGGATCGTCGTACCCTAGTCCTTCCAGTTGAAACTCAAGACCAAGCATATCTGCCATCTCGGCTTGAATCCCTTTGTCTGCTGACACGGCAGCTTTATCCTCTGGAATAATAATCTCTCGTGTCGCTTGCATGTCAGCAGCAAAAGTGTCGCCGCCACGTTTTCCATCTGCGCCAAAACACCAGAGAGTAACTTCATTCTTTTCTTTATCTATCTGCAATACGAATTGTCTGCCCCACGCATCAACCGAAGCATCCTCAGCCCACGTTGCAAGTCGACTGTCGAGAATGGCAGCCTCAATAAACACGTCTTCAATGTTTTCTGGATAAGTACCAGTATCTTCGATGACGCGTTTCGTAATGTCTGCAACAAACTCAAGCGAAAGCAGGGTTGATTCGAATTTTTCCTCTTCTGTATTTCCAGCTGGAGGTCTTGAACCCGTTGGCATCACAGATTCGTACAACACCATATCCATACCATCGAGTAATTCCGACACCTTTTCGTAATACGAAGCATCGCCAATATGCACAACTCCAACCAGCCAGATGTCTGGCTTGTCTTCTGCAATATATTTCCTTGACGCTATTTCAAGAGATACTTGATTTTCGCTCTCTGCTTTTCGAGTCCAAGGCACTATCCCCACATCTGCTTTTGGTTCTTGACCAAGTGCGCAAACGCATATACAAGTAGTTATAAAAATCATTCTTTGCCCCCTTGCTGGGCTGCAGCGATAAGCGATTCAATACGACCAATCGAACGTGATGACCAACCTCTAAATAACATATACGGAAATAGTGTTACTAAGGCGACAATCAAACCGAGTGCAGTCGTTAACAGTGCTGCCGCAATTCCTCCGGCAACATCAGATGGGTCAGTTAACACAGATTGTTCACCGAGCAAACGAAACGACTGAATGATGCCTAGCACTGTTCCTAAAATACCAAGCAAAGGCGCCGCAGTAATTATTGTGGAGAGCGCAACCATAAACCGATCAATCTTTGGCCGTTGTGCTTCCACTGCTTCCATAGCAACTGCATCGCTTGGGCCGTTTAAAATGAGTGCCTTCGCTACAAAACCGTACGGTGTTCTATCGTTCTTCACTGCAGCTTGCGCGGAATCGAAATCGCCCCGCCTCAAAAATCCGTTGAGTTTTTCTAGACGAGCTATCGAACCCTTTCCACCAACAAGCATCCAAAACCAGCATCGCTCTAATATAAGCGCAACGCTAATGATGCTTAGGATAAAAAGCGGGACCATGACATAGCCGCCCTTGTCTATTAAATTTGTTAGATCTTGCATTACTTCTTCTTGCATATGTAGATTGTAGGTTTACAACGTACAATCTGTGGGATATGAAGCAATCTATAAAAACACCTCCAACTGCACTTCTAGAGGCAGTTGAACTCATCGAACCATTGCTTCAGAAGCGATTAGAATCGTTCGACTTGCCCGCCAATCTATACGATGCGGCGTCGTACGCAGTTGTAAATGGTGGAAAACGGGTTCGCCCCGCACTTACACTTATGTGTTGTGAAGTTGTTGGCGGTTCGCGAGATCTAGCCATCGATGCCGCTATTGCGGTCGAGTTTATCCACTGCTTCAGTTTAGTACATGATGATTTACCCTCAATTGACAATGACGAACTTCGGAGGGGGAAGCCGACCCTTCATATTCATGCAGGTGAGGCTATGGCTGTTTTGGCTGGAGACTTGCTCCTTCCACTTGCTTTTGAATTGCTCTCAAACGGACAATATACAGCTACGCAACAAAGCAAACTTGTACGCACGCTTGCAAGCGCAACTCGAAAGATGGTCGCTGGGCAAGTGTACGACACACTAGGTGGATTACCAGAACATTTGAGCGCAGAAGACGGATTGAAAGAAATTCATAAAAACAAAACTGGCGCACTCATTTCGTGTGCATGCACTCTAGGCGGTATATGCGGAAAAGCATCCGATGCACACTTGAAAGCCATACAAGAGTTCGGCGAAACGACTGGTCTCATGTTCCAAATTGTTGACGACCTAATAGATTTGCAAGGTGAATCTGAACATGTTGGCAAAGCAACGGGAAAAGACGCAGATGCCGGGAAAAAAACATATCCAGGCACAATCGGGGTGGAAGAATCACTCTGCGCTGTGCAAAGCCTTCAAAAACGTGCAGAAGAAGCACTTTCGCCCCTTGGCAACGATGCAGAAACCCTAAGGTTATTCAATCTTTGGATGGCGCATCGAACTCGATAAGCGTACTAAGCGTACAATAGACAAATCCCACATGCCTACTGAATTACTAACAACAATCAATTCCCCAGATGATTTACGAAAACTGTCTGTATCTCAACTCCCACAATTGGCAGAAGAGATGCGTCACGCGATTTGCGAACAAGTAAAAAAATCAGGCGGGCACCTAGCACCAAACTTAGGCGTAGTTGAACTTATGATTGCGCTTCATTATGTGTTTGATTTCTCGCACGATCGACTTTTGTTTGACGTCGGGCACCAATGTTACCCTCATAAATTACTTACGGGGCGCCAGCATCTGCTTGGTAAGCTTCGACAAAAAGGTGGTATGTCTGGCTTCCCATCGCCAGACGAATCTCCATTCGATTTGTTCGCCGTTGGTCACGCTGGCACAGCAATTTCAACTGCAGTTGGTATGGCACGGGGTGACACTATTCATGGCGAATCCTACGAACCTGAAACAAATCAGGACGGAAGAAGAGTTGTCGCCTTTATAGGAGATGCGAGTATTGTCAACGGCGTTGCTATGGAAGGGCTTAACAACGCAGGCACTCTAAAAAGACAAATGCTCATCGTATTGAACGATAACGGTATGAGTATCGCAAATCCACAAGGTGCAATTGCTGATTACTTTGACCACCTTCGTGTTGGCTCTACGTATAGATCGATGAAGAAAAAGGCAAAGAATGTAATGAAGGGTCTTCCTGGAGGCTCGTTATTAAAAGACATGTCGCACCGAATGACCGAAATGCTGAAAGACGCAATTTTTGAAGATTCATGGTTTGAGCATTTTGGAATCCTCTCCGTTGGTCCAATCGATGGACACGATTTACCTTCACTCATTGAAATGCTGCTGGAAGTACGAGACGTAGACAGACCACTGCTGCTCCATGCGCATACGATCAAAGGGAAGGGATTTGAATACACTGAAAACAATGCGACAGAATTTCATTCTCCAAAACCATTTGAAGTATCCGATTGCGCAGTAACGGTGCAATCCTCTGGCCGTTCATTCACGGCAGCATTTTCAGACGCACTTATTGATCTTCTAAAACAAGACTCTAAAGTAGTTGCTGCAACTGCAGCAATGCCTGATGGCACGGGCACAAAAGAAGCCATCACACTTTTCCCAGATCGAGTCTGGGACACAGGCATTTGCGAATCCCACGCTATGGACATGCTCGCAGGCTTGGCAAAAACAGGTTGCAAACCATTTTTTGCAGTGTACTCAACATTTTTGCAACGAGCATTCGACCAAGCATTTCAAGAAGTTGCGTTACAAGGCCTACCCGTTCGACTCTGCCTCGACAGAGCCGGAGTAGTTGGTGGAGACGGGGCTGTGCATCATGGATTTTGTGACATCTCGTTGTTACGAGTTTTACCAAATGCAACACTCCTAGCTGCAATAGATGAAACAACACTCAAGCATGGCTTGCAATGTATGTTGCAATGCAACGATGGGCTTTCCGCTATTCGTTATCCGAGAGACAGCGTGAGCGAACTTGTTGCTGACTCACCACCATTTGTCATTGGAAAAGCACACTGTATTCTTGAATCAAAAGAACCCAAACTAGCAATTCTTGGATACGGCACCCCAGCTATCCACGCACTAGAAGCTGCGCAACGGCTAGATTCACAATCTATAGCGGTGTACGATGCACGCTTTGCAAAGCCTGTTGATGGCGACCTTATTGAGTCCCTGCTTTCAAATTCAATCCCAATTATTACCGTTGAAGATCACAGTACTATTGGAGGATTTGGTTCAGCGGTTATTGAAGAAGCATCGAATCGAAATTTAGACACCTCCCTCGTCACAGTGCTCGGCTTACCTGATCGCTGGATTGGGCACGGCTCTCGCAAAGAACAATTAGAAGAAGCAGGCATTGATGCGACTTCGATTGCTCTAGTTGCCGAGAAATTTTTGCAACCAACTAAAACAGAAATTCCAGAAATAGTAACCTCTTAAGAAATTTTTATGTCAATACTAATCATCGAGCACAGTACCCTTACAGGAGCAGAAAGACTTGGATTCCGATTGAGCGAAGACGGTCACAGATTACAAGTTGTTCGCGTTCACAAAGGCGAACAATTGCCAGATAATCTTGATGAAATTGATGGAGTGATAAGTTGCGGAGGCCCTCAGGCACCTGACTGCAGCGATGATTGGGTCGACCACGAACTTCGCTTGCTGAAAGAAGCTGACGAGTTACAACTTCCAATCTTAGGCATTTGCCTAGGCTCACAGCTTCTCGCTCGAGCGCTCGGTGGAAGCGTCGCAAAATGCAGCGCTCCCGAGTACGGCTGGTATGACATCACACTTAATGCATCTGGTAAAGAAGATGTTTTATTCGCAGGGCAACCTTGGACAGGACCACAACTGCACTGGCATCTCTGGGAGGTAACCGAATTGCCTGCTGATGCAATTGCACTTGCAAGTTCTGAACGATGCAACAACCAGATATGGATGAAGGGTATACATACCTACGCTGTTCAATTCCACCCTGAATGTACGAGAGAGACTATTACTGCTTGGATTGCCGACGAAGATCCCGATTCCGGAATTGACGGAAATGCAATTGAATCTGAAACAGATGCCAATTTTGCAAATTACGAACGATTAACTAATCGCTTCTTTGATGCAATTTCCCAACTCCATATGCCTGTGCATACTCGGCTTCAACGGCAACGACACTAACATGGATAAAGAAAACCCAACTCCGCAATACCTCAAACCATATCAAGAGGCTGTTGAAGAACATGGTGGAAATTTTGAAGCGACATTATGGCGTTCCAAAAAAGGGCAAGAATTACGATTTCAAGCGTTCACGCAAGCAATAGATTTTTCAGGCACAACTATTCTCGACATAGGATGTGGAATTGGGGACTTCGCTGAACACTTGTTGCAAGTGGACATGCAGTACGACACATACATCGGAATAGATGCAATGGAAGAAATGATTACAACTGCGAACGCGCGTACTCTTGCACGTGCTACATTTCAAGTTGATGATGTTTTGCAAAATACAAGTTTGATCTCTGATTTCGATTGGGCTATATTTTCTGGAACACTCAACGCTATGAATGAAGATGTCGCTGAAGAACTTATCAAAACCACATTCCAAGCGTGCAAAATTGGCGTTGCTTTTAATTTCCTTTCAGACACATCTGGTCGTGACCCAGAAACTGAAGACTTGCACCCTGCAACACGCTTTAACACCATTTCATGGCTAAAAACTGCTTTTTCGCTATCGCCTGTTGTTTCGTTCACACAAACCTATTTGCATGGGCATGACGGTACTATTATTATTCGTAAACACGAAGTTCCGCAGTAAAGTGAAAGTGACAGGGAATTCAACTGTACAATAATGAGCGTCTTACTCAAGGAGAGAATGAAAGATGCCAGATACCACGAGCAGTACTGTTAAGGTCGTTGCAACAAACGGCGGTTTTAAAACTTTTGTCGCGTTCCTCGCAGCGATGTTTATTTTTATGATTGTTTTCCTCGTCGGAATTGTGGGAGGCTTTTCAGCTTTCGCATCATCCAACGCGAACAACGGACTTGTACAAACATCCACCCTGCAAGATGGCGGAGGCTCTTCTATAGCAGTACTTGAAGTGCAAGGAGTAATAGATGGATCCAATGCAGAATATGCTAGGCAAGCCGTAAATGAAATTTTAGATAACAAAAATATTCGCGCAGTAGTGTTGCGTGTCGACTCTCCAGGAGGCGGCGTTACTGCTTCTGACGAAATTTGGCATTACCTACAACGAATCAAAGAAGCAAATATTCCCATAGTTGCAAGTTACGGCGGAGTTGCGGCATCGGGTGGGTATTACATTTCTTGTTGCGCTGACCACATCATCGCACAAGAGACAACAATTACTGGCTCAATCGGTGTTATCGCTAACATCATGACTTACCAAGAATTACTAGGCAAGATGGGTGTTACCCCAATCACGTTAATTGCACAAGGTTCCCCAGAAAAAGATGTTGCTAATGACGTCTACAGAAATTGGACTATTAAAGATAAACAACAAGTCCGAGATATTTTAACTTCCATGTACACAATATTCTTCAGCAGAGTGAAAATGGGCCGAGGTCACGTCATTGTAGACGAGAAATCGTTAAAAGCTGTAGCAAATGGTTCTGTGTACACAGCGCAACAAGCCCTCGAAAATGGTCTTATCGATGGTATAGGGTACCTTGACGATGCAATCGCCATTGCCCGAAGCCATGCAGGAATCGCAAGCGACAACTCCACCGTGATACGGTTGAATCGAAACACACCTTCGTTTGGAGGGTTGTTTGGCGCTTCCTCATCAACAATAACAATCTCTGATATTCAAACTATGCTCCATGAGTTTTCGATGCCAAAACTTATGTACCTGTACAACAAATAAAAAAAGGGAACATATGATTCTATCTCTGTCCACAGTGGCGATTTGCGCCACGTGCGCTTTAGGTGCGCCTTCAGTTACCGATAAAGACGTAAAAAATGCAATTAACATGATAACGACTGCCCTCGAAGAGCGACACGATGAACTTCGATGTTGGGACCCCGTCATCCAATCGAAAGGTTGGCTTCACCGGCATCCCGGAACAACAACTGCGCTTACAACTCTGTCGTTGCTCTCCGCTGGAGTTTCTTACAACTCGCCAAAAATACAACGAGCAATAGATTTTATTTGGGAAATTGAAGAGCCTAGTTCGTATCTTCGTGCGTTGCGTATTTCTATTTGGGCGGTGCTTCCAGATACGTTCGAAAGACGCCTAGAGAAAGATACGAAACAATTGTTGCGATCGATGAGCCTTGAACTGGGTGGGTGGAGTGTCATCGGTACACCTACAAAAAACGAAATTATTTCGCCGCTCATTCGTGAATTTGGAGTAATTGCATTGCGTGATGCGCACAACCGAGGCATTACGATATCTAAAAAGTATTGGCTCTCTATTGCAAATGCTGCGCTAAAGGCACAGCATGCTGACGGAGGCTGGGCATATAGTTCAAGTGGAACTGCGGGGAAGTCGTCATCTAACATGACCGTTGCAGGATTAAATTGCCTTTTGGGCATTGATGAATCTTGCGGCAGAGACTTAAACACTGACGATGCTGACAAACTTCATCTCGCTATTGAACAAGCCCTTACTTGGCTTGATGAGCATGGAACTATAAAAAATAGTGGCGGAACAGCTCTCATGAGTTATCTGTATGCACTTGAGCGGGTTGCGATGGCGTGCGGATTGTCAGAAGTTCGAAGCAGGGATTGGTACGTTGACGGTTGCAAAAGTACATTTAAAGCGCATTGCGGGAAGAAAAAAGCAAAGGGAAGTACTGTGAATTTAGCCTTTGCACTCTTATTTTTATCACGAGGAAACTCGCCAATTGCTATGAGTGAATTAGTAGAACGCAAAAGCAACATTGATATGTACAAAGTCTCTGATGCTATTACAAAAAAAGTTTCACACAAAGTAGAAACCGAGTTGAGTTGGCGCCTGCTTACGCAAGAAGAAAGTATTTCTAGTTGGCTACTTTCTCCCTTTATGCTTATACAGAACCACGAAGTTGTTCAAGACATTCAAAAGTTCCAGCAATATTTACAACATGGCGGCATGATTGTCATGCTAGCAACAGGAAAGAGTTTGCAAACGTGTAGGAATCTCGCAGAAACAATTTGCCCAGATATCGAGATGGAACACTACCAACGAAATCATTGGGGGCACAATCTTCTTGAAACTGCAGACAATGTTCATTTCTGGGTCTGGAACGACAATGTACGGGACAGAATCTTAGTCATTCAAGGAGACGGGGAAAAATTGACAAGAAGTAGTAATTCTGCCTTGGCTAGAGCGCTCGTAAATATTTGCTGCGGGACAATTGAAATAGACCAATGGAAGACACGTCTACATGTAACCCAAACATTCAAACCGTTGCGAAAAATGATCCTTGCTAAGCATTCGGGAAATTGGGATTCTGAAGTGGCAGCGTATAGAACCTGGCGAACAGAAGAAAAAGAATTCTCTGAAATTACGAAGCCATCGCTTGTTTTGGTTGGCGGAATTGATGAGGATGAAATCACAGAGGCACTTATAAGCAACATAATCGAAACTGCCAAAAAAGGCTCAACAATTATTATTGAGTCTATCGGTGGTCGAGGTCATTTTGCAAAGAAGGCGTGTGAACAAATTGCCTCTGCAACGAATGCAACTCCAACTCCGTTACCGTTACCCTTTGTGCCTACTGGAAGAGGATGGACAATTTTACATAGAGAATCGCTACCCGTACCGCTTGCAATAACAGTTGGCAAGGGGAAAATCATTTCTATTGATTGTGACATTCGAAATGCCCTACTTCACCAAACCACTTGGGGAGTCCATGGATACTCGTACGAATCGGCGAAGAAACTAACGCAACAATTATGCAACTGATCAATAAACCGTACACTGCGTCCATGCGAATATACGCAACTATCTTCATAACAGTTGTTGTCGCCATTGTTTCTGGTGTTTTAGTTTCACAAAAACAATCAGAAGATGCCCTTCGCGTCCTTCTTAACTCGTCGTCAAGCGTGAAACAATTGCAAGGTATTTCAAGACTCGAAACAAAATCTTTTGATGAATGTCGCAGGCATGTTGCTCATCTTCTTGCAGCACAACCCGATGTCTCTGTAAAAGCGCAAGCATTGCTTGTGTACAAAGCCTTTCACCAAAAACGGATGAATGACTTGATTAACTTGCCAATTGAAAAGTCCCTGTTGCAATCTGCGTTTTGGTGGGACAATCAACAAACACAAATTCCGATGTCATTGCCGGCAATACCCGCAATAGAAATTGACAACGCCACCGCGCCATGGTTGTTGAAACTCTCCTCGTTTTATGCTGAAGAACAACGAAACCACACTCTGCAAGTAATCGAACAGTTACCTATCCGCGACCGCGATGGGAGCGTGCTACTAACAGTGTTAGCCATTCATGCGAATAACAGTAATGACATCCAACGACTTGTTTCAGAATGGAGCACTTCATACGATACAGAAGCACAAAAAGCCGCATTGCTATTACATGCCCTACAAGGTGAGTCTTCAATTTCTGTTCTCTCTCAGGATTCAGAAATTCAAACAATCCAACTTATTCTTCGTGATGAAAACACAAAGTTGGCATGGCGGAGTATGCACAGAGATGACGGAAATGTTTTTGCAGATATTGTTTTAGCTGGGATGATTGCAAACCCATCCAAATTCATCGAATCTTGCATTGATACTGCGAAACAAAACAAATGGGTTCACCCTGAGCATGCAATCATAATTGCAAGCACGTTCTTCCCAGATATCGCCTCTAGAATTCCTGCCAGTTATAGGCGTAACGACGAAAGTAGAAAAAAATGGTGGGACCTATTCTCTTGCGGGTTACTACTCCAGAAGCGATAATACGTACATGAATGATTCGATAGCCCTATGCGTCGTCATGATGCCCCGAGATTCCAACGTGTATGGAACAATTTTCGGTGGCATTATTCTTTCTTACATTGACCAAGCTGGTTTCATAGAAGCTAGAAAGCACGGAAACCATCGATGGGTAACCGCAAGCATCGATAAAGTTGATTTCGAAAGACCGGTTTGTATTGGCGATGTAGTGCGATTTTATACAAAGACGATTAAAACCGGCACATCATCCGTGTCCATCGAAATCATTGTTGAATCAGAACGTCTGGCGACTGCAGAAAAATTGCAGGTAACGAAAGCTCGATTAACAATGGTCAGTGTAGATGAGAATGGCAAATCGATTCCGTTCACCTCTCCTCAAACAGCACATAAGAAAGCAAGCGCATGACTATTTCCATTGCCGTGCTATGCAGCGGTGGCGGTCGCACTGCTATAAACCTACTTGATCAGATACATGAGGGGCATTTAGAAGCAGAAATCGTATTAGCAATCGCATCCAAACATGGTATCGCAGCGATAGACTTACTCACTGAACGAAACGTAGAAGTCGCAATTGCAAGGCAACCAGAGGACAGCATTGCTATTGGTGATGCGAACGTAGAAGTATGGCTTGATGAATACAAGCCTGATTTAATTTGCCTTTGCGGTTACCTACGACTCATTCACATTAAACCGTGGATGGAAGGAAGAGTTCTGAATATACATCCATCTTTACTACCTAAATACGGTGGCAAAGGCATGTATGGGACGAGCGTTCACGAGGCAGTTAAGCAAAATAATGAAGTAGAAACTGGATGCACCGTGCATTTTGTGGATAGCGAATACGACCACGGACCGCACGTGCTACAAAAATCCTGTAGCGTGGCCCAGAGTGACACCATCGAAGGCATTGCCGAAAAAGTATTCAAATTAGAATGTGAAGCGTATCCTGAAGCCATAAGACAAGTAGTCGAGCAACTCAGGGTATGATGGAGATACGAACATGAGCGAAACGAAAAAAACTCGACCCTTCTTACGCGGTCTTGCCGTACTTCTTCCATCAGTTCTCACACTATGGCTGCTCGTCAAGGCATACCAATTTATTGATTCAGCAATCGCGGAGCCAATTAACACTGGCATACGCTCTGCATTTATCCAGATTCCAAAACATTTTCCGCAAATTGCTAACGCGCTCGCCATTGGGCCAGACCATGATGCATTAGCTGAAGCCGCAAACGCACAAAACATTACTGAAAACTCACCTGCTTGGATTGAGTTATCTGGAGAGGTATTCGCTGAATCTGTTAACACTTGGTGGACAGAACATGCGTGGATGAATTTACTTGGATTGGTAGTTGCGGCAATCATTGTGTATATTTCTGGACGGCTTGTTGGCGGTTTTATTGGAAGAACTATCTACAAGCGGCTAGAAAAATTGATGGTCACTGTCCCAGTTGTTAGCAAGGTGTATCCGTACATCAAGCAACTCGTTGACTTTCTCATCACCGATAGCGATAAACCAAAATTCAGCAGAGTTGTTGCTGTCGAGTATCCAAGGAAAGGTGTTTGGTCAGTGGGATTCATGACGGGCGAATCACTTCAAACAATCGAAGCGAAATTGCCTGATTCCGTTACTATCTTTATACCCAGTTCCCCCACTCCCTTTACTGGATACACTATTACAGTCGCAAAAAGCGACACAATTAACCTTCCCATCACCGTAGAAGAAGCGATACGTTTCGCTGTTAGTGGTGGAGTACTAGTCCCAGACCATCAAGCCCTCGAAAATGGGTTGAAGCAAGAATCTGCTAAAATAGAACCACCTTCAGATTCAGAAGGAAGCTGAATCAGAAAGAGTTACCGCTATGCAAATCAATATCACAAGCAAACAACTTGAAATGACACAAACTATTGAAGAGTACATTCACTCTAAAGCAGCAAAGCTCACGCGTTTTTATAACCGGATTGAGCAGATAAATGTTATTGTTGAAAAGACCACACATGGTTTCACAGCAGAAATAATTACCGATGTCGAACACCACGAAGATATCGTTGCAAGCAACGAAGACAGTGACATGCATGCAGCAATTGATGGTTGCATCGACCGTAGCATACGACAAATTACAGACTTAAAGAACCAAGTCCGTGATCACCATAAACACTCCAACGGAGACAAGCAATGAAATTAATGGATTTAGTCGTAAACGACGCAATTATTCCTGAACTCACATCAACAAAACGAGATGAGGTCATTTCGGAAATGGTTGATGCACTTGTCGCCTCTAGTTGTGTTTCCGAAGACCATCGTGAAGAATTTACTAAAGCAATCATTCGTAGAGAAAACAAGGGGTCAACCGGCTTCGGGCATGGCGTTGCTGTTCCTCACGTGAAGCACGCCGATATCAAAACAATGCATATTGCCATTGGCAACAGCGTAGATGGAATTGACTTTAAGGCGCTTGACCGCGAGCCTGTGTACTCCGTCATTATGCTGTTAAGTCCAGAAGACCAACCCGAATGCCATTTGGATGCTATGGAAGCTATCTTCAGTAGCTTAAGCCAGGACACATTCAGAAGGTTTCTACGACAGGCAAACAATACCGAAGACGTTCTTACCCTTCTGACCGAAACAGACAACGCAGTTCGCTAATAAAACCGCCATGTAATTCATCAATATGGCCTCTTCTTTGAGATTCCAAATCTATACGACCCCACACAATTATGCCTTTACAAACAGCAACAATAAAAATAGTGAACCGGCTAGGCATGCATGCTAGGCCAGCAATGCTATTTGCTGAAGTTGCTGGAAAATTTAGCGCTTCCATTACTGTAGGGCACAGTGAAAGCGATAATGTTGATGCCAAGTCAATAATGCAACTTATGATGCTAGCTGCAACAGAGGGTACCGCGCTAACTATTGAAGCAGACGGGGAAGATGCTAATCAAGCAGTCGATGAACTCACAGAGTTAGTCGCATCTGGATTTAACGAGTAAGTCCAAAACCAAAACAAGTGTTCGCCTTCGAATCAACCGCGCAACTCTTCAGCGCGTAAATTTCGTGACATCAAAGTTGCAATGGCATCCTTCATGGATAGATCGCAAAATAGGACGTCGTACATCGTAGATGCGATTGGCATGTCAACATTATACTTTTCAGCCAATGCCTTTACAGCCTTTGTAGTTGGAACACCCTCAACGACTGAACCCATTGTGGTCGTTATTTCCTGCAAACTTTCGCCTCTTCCAAGCCTTTCACCGCAAGTGCGATTTCGTCCATATGGGCTAAAACAAGTTGTTGCTAAATCACCAACGCCTGCAATGCCAAAGAACGTTTCTAATTGCGCACCCATAGCTACCCCAAGTCTAGAAATCTCAGCAAGCCCTCTTGCTAGCATTGCTGATTTTGCATTATCTCCAAGTTGCAAACCGTCACAAATTCCCGCTGCAATTGCAATGACATTCTTTAACGCTCCTGCAAGTTCCACACCGAGTGGATCTGCATGTGTATAAATCCGTAACCACGGCACATCGAATAAATCTTGGATAGTTTCCGCAACAGCATCATCTCCCGAACTCGAAACCATAACAGCAGGTTGCCTTCGGACTAATTCCGTTGCGATTGTTGGGCCTGAAAGAACACAAGTTGTATGCCCATCGCCGACAGCCGAGGCGAGAATTTCAGTCGGAAGCATCAGAGACTCAATTTCAATTCCCTTAGCAACACAACCAATGGGCACTCCTGCTGGAACATGTTCTGCAAGACCGCTCCACACGTCTCGAATAAATTGGGTGGGAATCGCATTAACTACAACATCTGCACCTTGCAGTGCTTCTTGCGCATTACTCGTCACCAAAACCTTGGCATCTAGGGAAAACTCAGATAATCGTGTAGATTTTCGGGACGTAGCAAGGGCAAGCACAACATCTTCAAATGGACCCCAAAGGCGTACTTCGTTTCCTCTGCAGACCAGAGCATCCGCTAAAACAAGCCCCATTTGGCCATCTCCAATTACTGTCACTACTGCCATGTTGTACCTACCTTTCTTTTGCACCAAATATCCAATAAGATTACCCATAATCGTAACCGAACAATGGACCCTGAAACTGCCTATAGTAGATAAGAATCAAAGAGGAATTCCTATTTATGTCTGAGACTACAATAATGCCCAATCAAGATACCGCACAAATCGACTCTCAACCTATGCCCCAAGGCGATTTCGAGGGCGCACAACGCCTTGAACGCAGGCTTCTTGTTGCATTGAGTGGTGGAGTCCTCCTTGCTGTTTCTTGGATAGGCCAACTTCTTGGTGCACATACACTCGTTTCTGAAATTCCAGCTTCAATCGGTGCGATAATTCTGGTAATTCCGCTACTTGCTGGGGCGTGGAAAGAAATTAAAAAAGGCAAACCATCAAGCGATGCACTTGCCTCGCTTGCAGTTGTTGCCGCTTTATCAGCTGGCATGTATTTAGCCGCAGGGTTTCTTGCTCTATTCCTTTGGATGGCAAATCTTATACTTAGCCGCACTGCTTGGGGAGCGCAACGTGCTATCCGCGACCTTGTAGATTTAACACCTGGAAAAGCCCGTGTTATCGAGGGCGACTCTACCAGGGAACTTCCGTTGAAAGATGTTGAAATTGGAATGATTGTTCGCGTGCGACCAGGTGAAAACCTTCCTGCAGACGGCGTTATCATTTCAGGTAATTCGGACATTAACCAAGCGTCTCTTACAGGTGAGGCTGTTCCTGTAGAAGCCCAGAGCGGAACAGAAGTGTACGCCGGTACAACAAACCTAACTGGGCAAATAGATGTCAAGGTAACGGCTGTTGCAGCAGAAACAACAATCGGCAAGGTCGAATCGCTCATTCGCGAAGCAGAATCTACAAGAACAGAAAAGCAAGAACTCATCGAGCAACTTGCTTCGTATTATTTTTCAATTGTCGTGATGGTTGCTGCAGTAGTTTGGTTCTTTACAAGCAGAAACGCTGACGAAGCAATTCGTGGCGCAGCAGCAGTGCGTGCAATTACAGTCCTCGTTGTCACCTGCCCCGGCGGCTTACTGATCGCCCACCCAACTGCAATGGTTGCAGCTTTCGCTGCAGCAGCGCGCTTGGGGATTATGATTAAACACACCATGACATTGGAAGCTGCTGCTGGCGTAGACACTGTGATAATGGATAAAACGGGAACACTCACTACTGGCAAATTTGCAGTAAGCAGGCTTGCCCCTGCCGAAGGTATCGAAGGCGCTGCACTCCTGCAGGCAGCAGCGGATGCAGAGCAACACTCAAATCACCCTCTTGCTAAATCTATTCTAGAAACGGCTATTCAAGCAAACATCAAGCCGGTCAGCGTTGACAATTATGAAGAGGTTCACGGACGAGGTGTCATTGCTCACACAGGATCTGCCGATATTTACGCGGGTCGGGGCGCTTGGCTTGTGTCATTAAAAGAAGATATCTCTGCACAAGTTCAAGCAGTTACTGAAAAAATCGAGGGCATGTCAAGCGTGCACATTATGCGGGGCACAGAGTACCTAGGTGCTGTTGGCCTTGAAGATAAACTTCGCCCACATGCAGCGGACGCTGTTGAAAACATGCGTCGAAACGGAGTCAGAAGAGTTGCCATCTTTACAGGCGACAGACTTGATGTTGCAAAACGAGTCGCGCAAGCAGTTGGTGTTGATTCTATTGAAGCAGAATGCTTGCCAGAAGAGAAGCACGACGAACTCAAGTACCTAATCAGCCGAGGACACAGCACTTTGGTAGTTGGTGATGGTATTAACGATGGTCCTATCCTTGCGACAGCTGATGTAGGTGTTGCAATGGGTCTAAGTGGCTCTGACATTGCTACAAACTCTGCGGGTGTTGCCTTGATGAACGACGATCTTCGCAACATTCCGTTCTTGATTTCCCTTGCAAGAAAAACGAAAAGTGTTATTGCACAGAATATTGGAGCGTCACTGCTTCTCGCAATCATCGGGCTTGCACTTGCTGCAACGGGCAATATAAATATCTGGGTGACACCGTTTTATTACGCGCTCGGTTACGTTGTTGTTATAGCAAACAGTTTACGGTTAATTCGTTTTGGCGAAGAGTTCACGTCAGTTGTTGAATCTCAACGTCGAATGGAAGAATCGCACGTAGCAAAACCAGAACGACAAATCGCAAGCGCATAGAAAAACGATACAAAAAAAGGGCGACTCTACGAGTCGCCCTTTTTGTTTTACATTCTTTTATGCAATCGTAATTGAGTCGTCTAGGAAGACATCTTGAATCGCACCGAGCAGTTGCACGCCCTCTTTCATTGGGCGCTGGAATGCTTTGCGACCTGAAATTAACCCACAGCCACCTGCGCGTTTATTAACAACGGCAGTTTCTACCGCTTGTGCAAAATCGTTTTCCCCAGAAGCACCACCAGAGTTAATCAAACCACAGCGACCGCTGTAGCAATTCAATACTTGATAACGGCACAAATCAATAGGGTGGTCCGTGCATAATTCTTCGTACATGCCCGCATGGAACTTGCCGTAGGAAGTGCCACCATCATTCATAGCAACATACCCACCA
The DNA here is from genome assembly GCA_018665385.1 of Phycisphaerae bacterium. Lineage (GTDB taxonomy): Bacteria > Planctomycetota > Phycisphaerae > Phycisphaerales > SM1A02. Next base: position 19,367 of record JABJDN010000080.1, read on the forward strand.
TTGTTTGTTGCCAATTTTTGCTTAATAATATCAGCTTGAATTGTTACTCCAAGATGGTTAGCCTGCCCTGTTAGGTCTGCAGATGCATGGTAATCAGTGCCACTTGCTTTAAAGTCGCTATTTCGGGTGTAACACCACAAAACAGTAGCCATACCGAGTTGATGCGCCATTTCAAAGGCTTCTGCTACTTCTTGTATTTGCCTACTTGACTCTTCAGAGCCAAAGTAAATAGTTGCGCCAACAGCGGCTGCACCTAAGTTCCAGGCTTCTTCAACTGAGCCAAACATAACTTGGTCGAATGTATTTGGGCTTGTCATTAACTCATTATGGTTCAGTTTTGCAATGAACGGAATTTTATGCACATAGTCACGAGCAACAGTTCCTAGAACACCAAAGGTAGTAGCAACTGCGTTGCATCCACCTTCAACAGCAAGTTCGCAAATATTCGCTGGGTCAAAATATGCTGGATTTGGAGTAAATGAGGCACCAGCTGAGTGCTCGATACCTTGGTCAACAGGCAAGATTGAAACATACCCTGTACCGCCAAGGCGGCCATGATTGTATATAGATGCAAGATTGCGTAACACTTGCGGATTTCGGTCACTATTTTTCCAAGTACGATCAATAAAATCATTTCCTGGAAGATGTAACAATTCTGATGAGACTTTCGCTTTGTAGGAAAGTAAATCATCTGCTTTAGAACCTAAATATTCGACTGTTGAAGTCATGTGTGTCTCCTGTACTATTGGGATTATACCTTTTAGGGTCTGGTACAGGGTCTGGTACACAAAAAGTGTACCAGACCCTGTACCAGACCCTGAGCAGAGCCTAGTTACGTTGCCACAGCTTGACCATCTCTGCGAGAATCGCTTGCGCCAGCATAGCCATCCTCAATACCTTGGACAATTTGCCCGCCACCAAAGGCGACTGTTCTGCTGATAGCCACTTCCAGTTCGTGGCCTAATGCTCGAAGAGATTCGTATACAGAATCGTCAAACCCTGGCTCGATTGCAATTTTTTTCCCGCCAATCAACTTCCATCTAGGTGCGTCAAGCGCGGCCTGTGGATTCTGTTTTGCAAAGACCATTCTGCAAACAACCTGCAAATGCCCCTGCGGTTGCATTGGTCCTCCCATAACTCCGAACGGTGTTCGCAGATTTCCCTGTTCAAGGAAACCTGGAATAATGGTATGAAACGGCCGTTTGTTTGGACCGATGCAATTCGGGTGTTCTGGGTCAAGAGAAAAGCCACGTCCACGATTCTGCAAGGCGATACCTGTTCCAGGAACAATCATGCCAGACCCGAACCCTTCAAAGTTACTTTGAATAAACGAACACTGCATACCGTGCTCATCTCCTGTTGCTAAATATACAGTAGATGAATAACGAGGGATAACATCCGAGTCAATGATTGTTGCTTCTGATGTTATCGAGCCGCAATGAGTTTGGATTCGCTCGTCTTCTAGCAAGTCTGTGCAATCGCCACATATATCTGGGTCCGCAACGAATGCATGCGCGTCTGCGAATGCTCGTTTCATGGCTTCTATTTGCACATGCAACACTTTTGGATCGTCGCAATCTGAGAGGTCTACCCCGTTTGCCTCAACAATCTTCATAGCAATAAGTGCTGCTATGCCTTGTCCGTTTGGCGGTAACTCATAAAACTTGGCATCTCCAACTTGAACAGAAATCGGCTCAACCCACTCGCTTGTATGATTTTCTAAATCTGCTTTTCGCAAAAAACCGCCACTCTTTTGAGAGGCCGCATCAATCTGTTCTGCGAGTGCTCCATTGTAAAAAGATTCACCTGCAGTTTCTGCAATTTCCTCTAGAGTGTTGGCGTGGTTTGGAAGTGTTATCAACTGACCAACCTCAGGAGCTTTGCCATCGAACAAGAACGTGTCGCACCATGATTTCGAATCTCGAAAGCGGTCTGTGCCATTTTTCCAACGCGTCGCAGTTTGCGGTGAAACGAGGAATCCATCTCTTGCATATTTAATTGCAGGTTCAAACAGTTCTTTGAAAGTAAGTTTTCCAAACCGTTCGTGCAAGAGTACCCAAACTGAAATTTGCCCAGGAACAGTCACTGGCAACCATCCTATTGATGGTATCTCGCCTTCTATTTCTGTTGGCATGAGCGCTGGAGATTTTCCAGAACCATTGATGCCGTATATTTTTTCGCCATCGTGCACGATAGCAAAGGCGTCCCCGCCTATACCGTTCGCGCATGGCTCAACCACTGTTGAAACAATCGCGGCAGCAAGCGCGGCATCAACTGCGTTGCCCCCTCTTCGAATCATTTCTACACCTGCTTGTGAAGCAAGGGGCTGCGAGCAAGCCACAACATTCTTCCCAACTACAGCTTCGCGACTCGAAGAATACGGAAGAGACCAATCTATCATGAAACTTGCCCAATCCATCCACCGCATATAACTTTTGTGCCTTGGTAACAAACGACTGCTTGGCCGGGCGCTCCACCTCGCTGAGGTTCATCAAACTGAACTTCGATTGTATCGCCCTTCTTTCTTACTTTCCCATGAGCGGCAGGCGTGTTGTATCTGATCTTCGCCTTGCAAGGCGTCCACTCTTCGCACTCGTCTATAAGCCAATTCGTTTCGTTTGCCACAACTATGTTTGTATCGAGTAATTCTGATCCGCCAATCGTAACCGTGTTGAGAACTGGGTCTTTTGCTACTACATACGCTGGCTTACTAAGGGCGATGCCCAAACCGCGACGTTGCCCAATCGTAAATTTTTGTTGTCCTTCGTGCGAGCCAATAACATTGCCCTCTGTGTCAAGTACTTCGCCCTTCTGCATGCTTCCAGGAGTTTTCTTCGAAATCAAATTCGCGTAGTTATCATCTGGAACAAAACAAATTTCTTGTGAGTCTGGTTTGTTAAACACGGGCAAATTGAATTCTTTTGCTAAATCTCGTACTTCGCTCTTTTGAAGATGCCCAATAGGCAACATCATCTCTCCAATTCGATTTCGGTTCGCTCCAAATAAAACATAACTTTGATCTTTACCCTCGTCTGCTCCCATATGCAATTCGGCACCATCGTTACCTTGAAGTATTTGTGCATGGTGCCCCGAAGCAACGTATTTCGCACCAATTGATTTTGCGTAATCGTGCAACTTACCAAACTTCAACCAATCGTTGCATCGCACGCATGGGTTTGGGGTACGACCAGCGTTGTATTCATCCACAAAGTAATCGATGATTCTTCCAAAATCGTCTTTGAAGTCTAATGCGTAGAAAGACATTCCAAGTTTTGCAGAGATTGTTCTTGCATCGTTCGCATCGTTAATTGAGCAACAACCCTTATGACCAATTTTGACATCTGGATCTAAATCATCGCCTGCACTGCCAAGGCGCATAAAGCAACCGACCACTTCGTGCCCTTTTTGTGCAAGAAGTGCAGCAGCAACTGAAGAGTCCACCCCACCTGACATAGCCATGAGTATTTTTGCCATAGAGTTGTATTGTAACCGTGCTATGATGAATGCATGCTTGTATATGCAGGAATTGATGAAGCTGGCTATGGACCCATGTTTGGACCGCTTTGCGTAGGCTCATGTGTGCTGGTTCTTCAAGACCATAATCCAGCAGACGGGGCGCCTGATATGTGGGGGCTTCTTGACCACATTATCTGCAAAAAAAGGAAAGATGCAAAGCATAAAATAGCGGTCAACGATTCCAAGCAACTCAAGTCCAATGCAAAGAAAAAAGCTCTGACGCATTTAGAGCGAGGTGTATTTGCTTTTTTGAGCGCAATGGGAAAAGAACTCCCTGAAAACGATGTGGAGTTTTTCCAAACACTTCGATGCGAAATTGCCCCATCGCCTTGGTACGACTCGCAAACTCACCTTCCGGTTGGCAATGACATTAACCTTTTACGCATTGACTGCTCAAGGTTGAAAACTGCACTTAGCGACGCTCGTATCACTTGCGGCCTGATGGAATGCACGGCTGTTGATGTCGAAAAGTACAACGAGCGTACAGCCAATGCTACTAAATCTGCTTTGAACTTTGCGGTTGCTATGGGGCATGTACATCGAATTATCCAAAAATATCCAACGGAACATCCGAGAATCATGATCGACAGGCATGGTGGAAAAATTAAATACAGAAACGATTTGCAATTGTTTTGGCCGGAAGCAAAAATCCAAGTCTTAATTGAAGACCCCGCACTGAGCCGGTATAGAGTGAACATCAATGGCAAACTTGCAACAATGACTTTCGCATCTAAAACTGACGAACATCATATGCCCGCCGCTCTCGCTTCGATGATTGCGAAATACACACGCGAATTGCACATGCTTCGGTTCAACAAGTACTTCGTCTCTGAAATGCCCGAACTCAAGCCCACTGCTGGCTATGTCCAAGATGGGCGACGATTTCTTCAGGAAATCGATCCAATTTTGGACCAAAATGGCATAAAACGCGAACTCCTCGTCCGTTCTTCCTAAAAAAGTGTTGACGAAGGTCTTTATTCGTATAAAATGCTGTGCTTGCCACTCTTTTTGCGAACGTCGCAATACAGAGTTTGGCGTCACTTGGCCTCAGTCGTAGCTTTGCTGCGACGCAGCGGAAGGAGTTTCCCGTTGCAAGAAGATGATGAAGAAGAGGCCCAACTGCACTGATTTGACCCAACAGGGTTTCAGGAAAGCTTGGGCCCGACCGGAATACATATTCCAAAAATAGTGTTCGTTACAAAACAACAAATGAATATACCCGCAGCATGTGCAACGGGTACGAGATATCAGAGATAGGGCTATGCAAGCCCGAATGGTGTAGAACAATGGAAAAAAATCTAGCATTAACAAGAAACATCGGCATTTGCGCTCACATTGACGCTGGTAAAACAACTGTCACAGAACGCATCCTGTATTACACAGGCAAGAGTTACAAAATTGGCGAAGTGCACGAAGGCACTGCAACAATGGACTTCCTTGAAGAAGAACAAGAACGCGGCATTACTATTCAGTCCGCGGCTACTACTTGTCCATGGGAATACGACGGTGACGAATACACCGTTAACTTGATTGATACTCCCGGGCACGTTGACTTCACAATCGAAGTTGAACGATCCATGCGAGTTCTCGATGGAGCGGTTGCTGTATTCGACGGCAAAGAAGGTGTTGAAGCGCAATCAGAAACAGTATGGCGTCAAGCTGACAGGTATAACGTTCCACGTCTTTGCCTTATTAACAAAATGGACAAGATTGGTGCTGACTTTGAATTTAGTTTCGGCACACTTCGTGATCGCTTAGGCGCAAACGCTATCGCAGTTCAACTGCCAATCGGTGCTGGTGATACTTTTGAAGGTATTGTGGACCTCATTGAGATGAAAGCATACTACTTCGACCAAAGCGACATGGGCGCGGTAGTTGAACAGCGCGATGTTCCAGAAGACATGGTCGATATGGCCCAAATCTGGCGTCACGATATCATCGAAAAAATTGCTGAACTGGATGATGAACTTACAGAACTTTACCTTGAAGACGAATCTGCAATCACGGAAGCGCAACTGAAAGCTGCACTTCGTAGAGCAACTATCGAACTTCGTGCGTTCCCAACGTATTGTGGTTCTGCACTAAAAAACATTGGTGTTCAACGCGTATTGAACGGTGTTATCGAATACCTACCAAACCCTTCTGAAGTTCCAGACGTTCAAGGAACAAACCCACGCGACGAAGACGAAAAACTTACGCGTCCAAATGGCGAAGATGCGCCATTCTCAGGTCTTGTGTTTAAAGTGGTAAGTGACTCACATGGTGACTTAACGTATGTACGAGTGTACTCCGGCCGCCTTGAAAAAGGCAGCCGAGTTCTTAACCCAGGCAATGGTCGCAAAGAAAACGTATCTCGAATTTACGAAATGCACGCGAAAGATCGCGACTCATTAGACTTTGCAGGTGCGGGTTCAATCGTTGCTGTTATTGGCTTGAAAAATTCGGTAACTGGTGACACGCTTTGTGATATTAACGACCCAATTATCCTTGAACGAATGCACTTCCCTGACCCTGTGATTTCAATGTCAATTGAACCAATTACAAACGATGATAAGAAAAAACTTGGCGAAGCACTCACTACAATTCGTCGAGAAGACCCGTCATTCCATGCAAATTACAATGATGAAACAGGCGAGACTATCATCGCAGGCATGGGTGAACTTCACCTTGAAATCGTGAAGAACAAACTTACACGTGATCTTAAAATTGGCGTAAACGTTGGTCAGCCACGCGTTTCCTATCGCGAAACGATTACTGGCGCTGCAGAAAATGTTCGCGGTAGATTCGTGAAGCAATCTGGTGGCCGTGGCCAGTTTGGTGATGTTGTCATGAACGTTCGCCCGATGACTGCTGCAGAAGCAAAAGAGCAAGAATATGTCATGAAAAACGGTGTCGTCTTTATTGATAATATTTCACACGGTGCAATCCCACGTGAGTACGTCCCTTCAGTGCAACATGGTGCTCGAAATGCTGCGGCATCAGGCATCCTTGGCGGTTACCCAATGGTAAACGTTTGTGTTGAGCTCGTTGATGGTTCGTACCACGAAGTTGACTCAAGCCAAGTTGCGTTTGAACAAGCTGGTGCCCTCGGTTTCCGAGAAGCATGTACAAAAGCTGGACTCGCTCTTCTTGAACCGATTATGAAAGTTATCATCACTACTCCAGACGAATTTTTCGGCCCAGTGAGTGGCGACCTTTCTAGCCGCCGTGGTCAAATCAATGACTCTGAACTTCGAGGTATTGTCCGAATCATTAATGCTGAAGTTCCACTTTCAGAAATGTTTGGCTACACCACTGTCCTTCGCGGCATGACTCAAGGACGCGCTTCAAGCACAATGGAACCTTCTGAGTACCGTTTGATGCCAGAAAATCTTAAGAAAGAAGTTCTTAAAGCATAACGTAGTATATATCTAACAAGGACCGCAAATGGCTTCAACCATCTGCGGTCCTTTTTTTATACCTCTGTGGCCACCTCAGAGGTAGACACAGAGGGATGCACAGAGGTTACCTCAGAGGTTACCTCTGTGTCAGCGAAAAAATGAAATGAGAATTTTTTCTACTGCCTGCGGTTCGGTAGCATTGCAGCACAAATTATGCAACTAGATATACACTACTGAACATGACTGCTGACGAAGAACGAAGCTTACTCCACCAAGCCGTACGCCTTGCTGAACAAGGCCATGGAACTGCTGAACCAAACCCATTGGTTGGCTGTATTATCGTCAACCAATCTAACGACATCGTCGGCGAAGGCTTTCATGAGCGATTCGGTGAAGGGCACGCCGAAGTCAACGCTTTGCTCATGGCTGGAACAGATGCCCGCGGTGCCACGGCTTTCGTGACCCTTGCGCCTTGCAATCATCAAGGCAAGACACCGCCCTGCTCTCAAGCACTCATTGACGCTGGGATAGCGAAAGTTGTCATCGGCGCGTCTGACCCACACGAAGAAGCCAGCGGAGGCATACAGAAGCTTAAAGACTCTGGCGTTGAAGTGACACTCTTAGAAGACGAGCTATGCTGTGAATTGTTAGCACCGTTTGCACAAAAATTCACAACAGGGCTCCCATGGATTACTTGCAAGTGGGCCCAAAGCAGAAATGGTTCACTCGAAACGCCAAGTGGAGATTCTCCATGGATTAGTTCCGCTGAAAGCCAGCAACTAGTGCATGAAGAACGTGGTTGCATTGATGCAATAATTGTAGGGGTTGGCACAGTCATAGAAGATAATCCTTCGCTCACCGTACGCAATGCAACTCAGCACCGAACCCCAGTACGAGTTGTCGTTGACCCGATGCTTCGATCTCCACAAGAAAATGCTATTTTTGATTCTCAAGCTCCAACAATCATCGCTTGCAAAGAAGGTGTGAACACATCGGCATTCACTGCGTGCCCCATAATTCAACTTCCACATACAAATGGCGTAATGGACTTACAACCTTTATGCAAGCATCTTGCTCGAGAGTACGATGCGACACACGTAATGGCTGAAGGCGGTGCTACGCTGTTCTCTCACATCTTTTCACAAAATCTTGCAAACGAACTATGGGTGTTCGTTGCGCCGTCCGTTTCTGCAGAAGAACCGATAGTAAATATGAATACTCTTGTAGAACAACTAGACACTTCACTATTGCACACTGATACGTGTGGAACAGACACCGTGAACAGATATAAAGTTAACGGATAAACGGCTCAAGATACGTTATTGATTCTGGCACGTGCAAACGCAAAACGTTATCACCATTCTCTACAATCAAACCGCCTTCTTGCGATTGTGCAATACGAACCGTGTCAAGCGGCAACCTATCGTATCCGATCAACGTTACCGTAGCCAATTCTTGTGAACGAGGATACTCACCAATAGAAACCTGTGGCGGTTTAGTCTCAAGAAGCCAAACGAGTAAGGAGTCCACTGCATTTGATGATTGCATTTCACCATCACTATTCACCCATGTATCTAGGTTTCGTTCGAACAGTAGTTCCTTGCCGTTTGAACGGACAACGAATTGTTTTATGTCGAATTTTGAAACAGCACTGCCAGTTGCATCAACATATATTTCAGCTGCAGGAAACAATTGCGATAATGAATCCCATTGCACTTTGCAAACGACTGGACGACCTTCCATCATGACGTACCTATCTTGCGAACCAGCAGAAACTCTTCCGCCTACAAGTAACGTGTACGAAACACCGTCACTGTTCTCGACTGTGAAAGTCGCGACAGGGTTATGCAAACCAAATAGTGCTAAGTCATCCGGTTCATCTAATACATACGATCCAATTCTTGCTGCAGCTAGCCGACCGATCCACTCTGTAATAATTCCCTGATCGACTCTAGCCGAAACAGGCTCAAGCATTTTCCATTGCCCGCTCGTTCTATCAAGAAGCAACCGATCGCCATTCACAACTCTGCTAATTCGAACGCCATCGATTGCAAAGTCTGGGAATACCCGAACATCGCGCCAGAATGTATCGTCCATATCGAGCGCAAAACGATGCAACGACTGGTCAATGAGAACAGCACTCTTGTCATGTAGTCTCGCATACGCTCTACCGCCAAGAGTTTTCCTGCCTAATTGAATAGTCAAAGATTCAGTCCCGTCAAACAACGTAATTGAATTGGCGCCTTCTCCAAGACCAATAGAATCATCAGCACTCTGCAATTCAAGAATCCCAAGTTGTTGCACACCCTGTACTGTTTTAACAAGTCTATGCATTGACACAGAATCTAGGCGCACAGAAAAGGGTTGTACTTGCCACCAAGTTCCATCCTTACGTTCCATCGAAATCGTTTTTCCATTTTTTTGTATCGAAATTGCATGTACCGAATCGAATGCAAACGCATCGTCTTGGATAAAGTCGACAACTGCAGAAATGTTCGCCGTGTTCGTAGAAGTGCGAATTGCAAATGCGGTAAAGCAAGATATAACTGCCACGACACACAAAATGAGTACGTCTCTTGTCGGAATCATGCATGCCTCCTCATTGAAGTCACGCTAGCGGCTGACAGCAAGACAATCGGTATGCCAACAATTAAAACGACAGACCACACCATATATGCAGTAGTAGATAATCCTGTAACCCTGTTTGTTTGTTGCCCTATCGGACTTGGCGATATCCAATCATCTAATCCTGAAAGCCATTCCACCGAAGCCAAAAGCAATTCACTGTTGCCAGGATTGACCATGGCAACTTGATTTCCACCAAAAGACATCGCTCGGTCAGCTGCCCATGAAAGTAGCCAACCACCTGAACCAACGACAACCGCCCTCGCGCCGCCATGGTGCTCAACCGCGGTTGCAACGGAAACAGGCTCAGTAATCGCTTTGATTGCATCGAAATCTGTGGAGTCACGTTCCCACTGCTCGTCCATCCAGCGGTCTTCCGTGGGGAATACTTGCAGCAATGAAACACCGCCAGAAATGCCAATTGGCAACGGCATAAACATTGGTCTGCCATCTACTGCGCGTGCTATAAGGTGTTCACCTTCTGTTGTATGAATCATTTGGCCACGTTGAATGCCTAAAGCGTTTTGCCCGGTTGCGACTCGCTCTGCTACAACATGTTTTGTATCAGCCGTCACGCCAATCGATTCAGCCAATGCGCTCCATGGATCCTTTTGACCATAGCGAGGTAAAAGACTGGGCTGTAGGTTTAACAAAACCGGTTCATTGCCCGCAAGCAATCCACGGGTTGAGTCTAGAAGTCGTTGTTCGCGTTCCGTTGGTGCCAAGCCCGCCCTGCTTGATGGGGGAATGACTACCCATACGACTGGCCCGGAATCAATTGTTGGCCGAGGGCCATCGAACGGGACCCATTCTTGAACTCTAAAACGGCTCGTTTCAAGAAGTCCTCGCACAGCGCGAACATCAACATTATTTTGCTGTTTCCTGAGCAATGATTTTTTCTCTGCGTGTACAAATACGACCGTTGGCATTTTGTCGTATTGCAAGGAGCGCATTGCAGAAGAAATTATTTGTTCGCCACGAAATCGTAGGTCAATTGCAATTGTTTTCGATCCACCAATATTCTTTGGAAACAACATGCTTGCGGGAATAAGTGTGCCGCGAGTTGGCGAAAGAATTAAAGCGCCTTCTCCAACTGCGAGTTGGCTTGCGAGTTGACCAATTTCTAAAGAACCAAGGCGTCTCAAATCGTCATTAACTTTTGCAAGACGCAACGCAGTGTTATCAAACGAAACCACTTCGTTTTTACAAATTGCAGAAATGGACGCAGTCCGTGTTTGCGACAACCACATTGCAACTTCCGCTAGCTCGCTTGACCACTGGCCTGACGCTGCAACAAGAATATCTCTTGCAAGGCCAATTTTGGGGAGTGGTTGCCCTTCATGGACTTCCAATGCTTTATACACCTCGTCTAGAATGACTCCGCCTTCGGAACCTACTAACGCTAGCGCATCTGCCAATGTACGGAGAGTTTCTTGTTCATCGGTTGTTGATTCCATTTGAGAAAGTGATTCTGCCCATGCGGAAGTACTTAATGCAAATGTCATGAAGGTCGAAAACTCTTCCACTCCAATATGAATTGCACGCTCTGCAACTTCCAATTCGCTTCCGTATAAAGAAACCAATTCTTGCAATAGAGCCTCGTACTTTTGGATTGAAGAAGGATTAGTAGGGTCAATTCGTTCAACTTGTATGAAATCAGAAGCATCTTCGTACCTTCGAAGGACTTCGTCTACTTGCCGTACTACGGGTTTCGGCGTAGTTGCCTCATCGAGTAGAACGACAATTTTCCATGGCTCATCTATTGTTTCAAGGAAATTTGAGGATTGCTCGCTTAAGGTATATGCGCGTGACCCAGTTGCATCAAGACGAATACGCCCACGCTCATGCAGCGCAATGCTATTCACTGCAACTAACGAAACGAGTAGCAAAGCGATGCAAGAAACAAGTTTCACTAATGAAAACGAGGGTTTTCTTGTTCGTTCAATAGCTATGATTGCAAGCCAACCCGAAGCGATTGCAATGGATGCGAAATACACAATGTTTGCTGTATCAACGAGACCAATCGAAAATGGTGCGCTTCGAAGTTCAGGATCTAAAGCGAAAAAGAAATCCGCAAATCTAGTTGGGACATACGAAGGCAACACTTTCATTGCCAAAGAAAGCGTGAGCCATATAAACGCTGTTACTAAGTACGCGACTGTTTGTGAAGTTGTGCACGCAGATACGACCAAACCAGTACCCATGACTGCACTCCCAAGCAACAATAGTCCTAGGTAACCGCTTGCAACCGCGCCGTAATCTACCGTCGAGTACAACTCTGCTACTAACACAAGTGGAAATGTTGTCGCAAGCACTAAACACAAAAACAAAAGGGAAGATAAAAATTTACCCTTTCCTAATTGGAATGAGGACACAGGAGATGCAAGAAGCACTTCCCATGTGCCCGCCTTGCGTTCTTCCGCAATCAACCGCATCGTAATGGCTGGGCAAAGCAGTAGCAGAAGCCATGTAGCAAACGAAAACATAGGCTGAAAAGAGGCGACTGCATTTGGGGATAGTATTTTTGCCATGAACACAATACTGCACGCGAACGAGAAAAGCGAAGCCACGATTGCGCCAGTAGGTACAACGAGAAGTGTGCGAGCATCTCGAAGACAAATCGAAATAATTTTTTTCATCCCTGCTCCTCAACACCATGTATTACATCTAAATACATCGTTTCGAGTGACTTCTCAGTTGGTTGCAATAACCGAAGCGTACCGCCCTGCTCTTGAACACGAGCAAAAATGACTTCGGCTTCAAGGTGCATTTCGCACCGCACCCAACCATCATCAAGAGTTTCTATTGTTTCTGCACCAATTGATTGTGCAATCTCAATAGAAGAGATTTCAACAATTTGCGATTCGTTCCTAGTCGTAGTATTGCAATTAAAAGTTGTTACGAGTTTTCCGTGATTAATGATTGTTATCGAATCGCAAGAACGTTCAACTTCTCCTAAATGGTGTGATGAATACAGTACCGCAGCATGTTGCGATACTTCTTTCAAAAGTGCATGAAACGAAACCCGTTGCATTGGGTCAAGCCCTGTAGATGGCTCATCAAGTACAAGCAACTTTGGCTCGTGAAGCAATGCCGATGCAAGGGCCACTCTCTGCCGATACCCTCGCGACAGAGAACCTATGGGCTTCCTGAGCACATCTTGAATATCACATTTTTCTGCCCATTTTAAAATTGTCCGTGCAGTATCCTTGCGTTTGATTCCATAGAGCGATGCCATCGATGCCAAAAATTCAATGGGCAGCATCTCAAGGGGCAATGGTGCGCCTTCTGGAACATAGCCAAGCGACTGCTTTGCTGCAGTAGGATTTTTGACAAGGTCAATTCCATTAATGTGAATGCTGCCAGAACTTGGTGCTAAAACTCCACTTATCATTCGAATTGTCGTAGATTTACCCGCCCCGTTAGGTCCTAAAAGACCAACTATTTGCCCACAGTCGACAGAAAGGTCAATACCAGCAACCGCTGATATCGAGCCAAATTTTCTTGTTGCCTGTCGAACTTGCAGCATGGAAGGGGTAGGGTCGCACAAATGAACCGCCACGTGTGCTGCTTTTAGCCAAAGTACGTAACTTTGTAAAGCCAAAAAGGCTAATTCTCCGATGCAATCGGGATTGCATCTGTGCGAAATGAGAGTACCCTTTGAACATAGGAACCGTAATGGCAGACAAACGTCACAGACTTCAGATTTCATTTGATACTTCGCTCACTCCCGAGATTGAAGAAGCACTATCAAAACATTTTGAAATCGTAACTTCCGAATGCGAATGCGACCTTGTTCTCACAGGCGGCGGGGAAATTCAAAACAAAATAAATGCTATTTGCGATGCTGGTATTGAACTTACGCAAATAGATGCCAGCACAGTGAAATCACTCAATGTGGCGCAACGACTACGATTGATGGAAGAAAAAGTTGTCCGTTATGTACATGAGTTACTCGACATGGACAACTTTGAAATTCGGTTGCTTGATCAACGGAGTGGAAATCTTGAATTAGTCATCGCTGAAAATTTATCCCCTTTAAAAATTGGCGAAGTCATCCGCGCTGAAGAAACCGATAACGGCATTTGTGGAAATGTTGCCGCGACCGGGAAATCGTACATTTGCCCTGATGTCAAGCAAGAACCTCTTTACAAGCCAGGACTAGACTCCGCTTCATCTACGCTCACAGTTCCGCTCTGGTTAAACGATCAAATCATCGGTGTGTTTAATGCTGAATCAAACACACTCGATGCGTTCAGTGAAAACGACCGAAGGCTTGCAGAAATTTTTGGCCGTTACATTGCAAGCGCAATGCATACCCTCGATTTGCTTGTCATTCAACGATACACCACAAATGAGCAAGTTTCAAAAACCATATTAGACGAACTTTCAGCACCCCTGCAAGACTTAGATGCACTTGCAATAGAATTAGCAAACTCTGATGGCAAACTATCTGAAAAAATGAACGAAGCTCTGAAAAATATACGTTCTAGAATTGATGCATGTACTTCGGGGCCTCAAACCATTATCGATGCTGACAGAGCCAATTTCATCAAACCAGATAAAACGATGACCGGTCGTTCTATTCTTGTGGCTGATGATGAACCGGTTGTTCGAGAGGGAGTTGAAATTGTTCTTCAAAAACTTGGTTGCAATGTTACTGTCTGCCAAGATGGAACTGAAACCATAGAAGTGCTCCAACAAGCACATAAAAACGGACAAAAATTCGATTTGATTATTTCAGACATTCGTATGCCTGGTTGCAATGGATACGAAGTCTTCCGAGCAGCAACAGAGCTATGGCCAGATCAGGCTGTCGTTCTTATGACTGGTTTTGGGTACGACCCACACCATTCCATAATGCGAGCGAGCCAAGAAGGCATGCACACGGTGCTATTCAAACCGTTCCGCACGGACCAACTTGTAGAAACAGCCCAAAAAGCTTGCCGAAAAAAAGCAGGTTGTTAACTCCAGCCGCTTAAATCGAATTACAATTCACTCTGTGAGTGAAATAAAACAATGGACAACTCGAGGTTTATTGGCGTGGATGACAGAACGATTTGAAGAAAACCAAATTGAATCACCTAGGCTCATATCTGAAATGTTACTAACGCATATATTGGGTGGGCAACGGATAGATCTGTACGCAAATGCAGACCGCAAAGCAACGGAAGAAGAAAGAGAAACCCTTCGTGCACTCGTGAAGCGAGCACTTGCCCATGAGCCAGTCCAATACATTGTTGGCAAAACTTGGTTTAATGGTCTTGAGTTCAATGTAAATTCTTCCACGCTCATTCCAAGGTCGTGCACAGAACGGCTTGTCGACCAATGCCTACACCATGCAAATGAGTTCGTGGAACACTCTCCTGTTCGAGTAGCAGACATCGGAACAGGAACCGGATGCATCGCAATTTCAATTGCAAAGCATTCATCAAACTGCGAACTTACAGCAACAGATATTTCTGCAGACGCTTTAGCCCTTGCTACAGAAAACGCTTCGATACATTCGGTAGATTCACGAATTGAGTTCCTTTGCGGAGATGGGCTAGAACCGTTGACAAATCTTGAACCATTCGACATTATTTGTTCAAACCCCCCATATATCCCTGACAACGAAATGTTGCAACTTGATGCGAATGTCCGTGAGTGGGAACCCGACCTTGCCTTAAGAGGTGGGCCTGATGGTCTTCAAATTATTACGCCTCTCGTAGAAAATACCCCGAAACTACTCGCAAACGATGGTTTACTCATCCTTGAAATCGCCTCAAGCACGAGCCGATCGGTGCTTGAAATGGCTCGAAGTATCGATGGCTTACGTGATGTTGCAATCCTTCGTGATACCTTTGGCGATGACCGTTTTTTAAGGGCTAAAAAAGCCTAACGAAGACTTGAAAGGTTGGATAGAATGCGCAACTTATGGCATTCTTTACACGAAAAACTAAAACGGTTGCGCCAGCTCCAAAAAGCGCAAATACAGCGAGTGTTTTTGACCAGGCAACGGAACAACGGATTCAAGAAATTGGGTCTGAACTCCTAGACGCAGCACGGTCAAAAAAACAATCTTGGCTTTCAACGGCATTCTGGTCTGACAAACTCATGGACTGGGCGATGGAAGACGAAGAATTTAAAATTCAACTCTTCCGTTTTGTAGATACATTTCCAACTCTTGTTACGCCTGAGCAAGTACATGAGCATTTAGTTGACTATCTTTCACAGCCAGGAGTCAAATTGCCTGCAGGGCTTGGCATCGGTCTCAAAGCCGGCGGTCTTGCGCAAGGCACAATGACGAAAACCGTTACAAGCCAAATTACAAAAATGGCGCAACGGTTTATAGCGGGCACTGATGCCGCGTCTGCCCTTCCAGAACTGGAAAAAATTTGGAAGGAAGGTGTTGCATTCTCAGTTGATCTTCTGGGTGAAGCATGTGTAAGCGATGCAGAAGCTGAAGAATATCGTCAACGATATCTCGACCTTCTCATCAACTTACCTGAGCATGTTGCTGCTTGGCAAGAAAATCTAATACTAGAGCAAGATCATCTTGGACCAATTCCTAGAACTAATATCTCTATCAAAATTAGTTCGTTGTTCGCGAACACCGACCCTATTGCACACGATGTATCAGTGCAAGGTTTGTTTGATGCACTGAAACCAATTCTAGAAGAAGCTGAGAAAAACGGGACGCTCATTAACTTTGATATGGAACAGTTCGAGTACAAAGACTTAACGCTCAACTTATTCATGAAATGTTGCGATGAAATTAACTTCCCTGCGGGGCTTGCAATGCAAGCATATTTGCGTAGTGGTGACGAAGATGCAAAAACTATTAGCGACTGGGCGAAGCGAACAGGTAGAATTGTTACTGTTCGACTTGTAAAAGGTGCGTATTGGGATTACGAAACTATTCACGCTGAAGAAATGGGCTGGCCAGTACCCGTCTGGAGTAGAAAAGTAGATACAGACGCTTGCTTTGAAAGAATGGCGGCCATCTTTATTGAATCTACACCAACAACTAATGACGAAGGCGGCGTGAAACTCGCACTTGGTTCTCATAACATTCGTTCAATTGCAACTGCACTTGCACTCATTGAAAAACGAAATTTACCAAAGAGTGCTTTAGAAATACAAATGCTTCGGGGTATGGCGGATCAATTGAAGGCTGCAGTTATTCAAGACGGATTGCGCCTTCGAGAATATGTTCCAGTTGGCGAAATGATTCCAGGAATGGCATATCTTGTTCGCAGGCTTCTTGAAAATACCTCGAACGAATCGTGGCTTCGAAGTAGTTTCGTAGATGACGCAGACAGTTCGCTACTCTTAGCATCACCGCACGTTACCCACTCTGATGTTGACCCCGGTGTTGAACGCATAACCAATGCACCCGAAAGGCACGCGTTGAGCCCAGCAGTAGAAGGCGTTGGTGACAATCGACCGTTCTTCACTGAACCATATAGAGATTTTGCTTGCAAACAAGAGCGAGAAGTTTTTGCAGCAAAAATAGCAATGTCTGTAGTGCCAGAAGTCGAAAAAGTTACTACCAAAGAAGCAATTACGGCAATAATTGATATTGCGGAATCTGCTTTTCCTACATGGCGCGATGAAGACCCGCTAGTCCGCAGCCAAGTTCTTGTGAAAGCGGCTGCTCTCATGCGCGAACGAAGAGACGAACTCTGTGGAGTCGTCATGCAAGAAGCAGGTAAAACATGGCGTGAAGCTGATGGCGACGTTTGCGAAACCATTGACTTCTGTGAATATTACGCTCGCATGGCTCCCCAATTGTTTGAGTACGAACGACTCGGCGAATTCATTGGTGAACTTGACCAACAATTCTATCAACCAAGGGGAGTAACAGCTGTTATTAGCCCATGGAATTTCCCGATGGCAATCTGCTGTGGTATGACCGTAGCTGCTCTTGTAACTGGCAACGCAGTCATTGTAAAACCAGCTGGGCAAACTGTTGGCATAGCACAGTTAATTTGCGAGATGCTGTGGGAAGCAGGCGCACCAAAAGATGTATTGCATTACGTCGCTGGCCCTGGTTCTATTATTGGAGCTGCGATGGTCCGAGACCCTCGGGTTGCCGTTATTGCGTTTACTGGTTCAAAAGGTGTCGGTTTAGACATTTTAGAATCTGCAGGACAAACACCTGCCAACCAACCATTTGTCAAAAAAGTAGTCTGCGAGATGGGTGGCAAGAACGCAATAATTATCGATGCATCCGCTGATCTGGACGAAGCTGTACTCGGCGTTCGTCATAGTGCGTTCGGATACCAAGGTCAAAAATGTTCGGCATGTAGCCGAGTCATCGTCGTTGACTCTGCGCACGATATTTTCCTTGAACGCTTAATTGAATCTTGCCGAACGCTCGTTATTGGCGACGTTATGGATCCCGGTACAGACGTTGGCCCAGTCATCGACAAAAATGCAGCAGATGAAATTCAACGCTACATCGAAATTGGTAAAACTGAAGGCAAGTTAGAGTTAGCACAGCCAATTCCAGAAGGCTTGGCTGAAAAAACTGGTCGCGATTACATTGCTCCTCATATTTTCTCCGGAATAAAAAATGAAGATGTCATTGCGCAAGAAGAAATATTTGGACCTGTTCTTGCAGTAATCCGCGCGAAAGATTTCGACGAGGCTCTCAAAATTGCCAACTCTTCTGAATACAAACTTACAGGAGCTGTATACAGCCGTAAGCCCGCGAACCTTGAGAAAGCAAGAAAAGGCTTCAGGGTTGGCAACTTGTATTTGAATCGTGGAAGCACAGGCGCATTGGTAGGCAGGCAGCCATTTGGTGGGTTTGGAATGTCAGGCGTTGGGTCAAAAGCAGGCGGTTGTGATTACTTGTTGCAGTTTGTTGAACCAAGAGCTATTTGCGAAAACACCATGCGTCGCGGTTTTGCACCTGGGCTGTAACTACATCCCAAGTTGCTTCAAAGTTTTTTGAGCGAGTTTGTGCCCAACGCATTCTTCTTCATCCACTACAACATTCGCACCAGACTCTTGAATATTCTGCCCGTGAATGGAATACCGAGCACGTGCAATGATGGGGATATCATTTTCTAACGAGCGTACTTGCATAATAGTTTGTACAGATGCTCTGTGGTCGGGAATTGTTAACACCACAAGTTTCGCAATACGTATGCCAGCGTGATCAAGGACGTCTCGGCGTTGCGAATTCCCAAGCAACGCAAACGCTCCAGCTTCTCGAGCGTGCTTAATTCCACTTGGGCCCATATCAATAACCAACACCGACTCGCCAGCATCAAGAAGTTCGCTTACAACTTTTCTCCCAGAAACACCGTACCCAATGACAACAACATGGTCGTGTATCGACCCTCCTCCTTTATATTCTGGATGCGCACTCGCACCGAATAAGGAATCGATTACGCGAGCAATGTCCCTTGATTTGCTAATCAATAGTGGCGAGAGAATCAATGTTATAAGAGAAGAACTCATCATAAGCTGAAAAACGTCGTCACTCAGCATTTCAGAATCCATCGCTTCTGCGCCTATAACAAAACTAAACTCGCCAATCTGCGCAAGGCTTAACCCTGCTGCAATTGAAACTCGTCTGGATCGCTTCATCACAACACCAACAAGCACAATAACAAGAGTTTTGCCGACAATTATTCCACCAACAGCGCCAATCGCCCAAAGCCAGTGGTACGAATCTGCTAACCATGGAAGGTTAGCAAGCATTCCGGTGGTGGCAAAAAAGAGTGTCAAGAAAATATACTTGAGAGGTGCCATATCGCCACGAACTTGCGCTGCAAATGGCGAACCCGCCAGAATAAGTCCAGCTATAAACGCGCCGAGCGCTGGCGATAGTGCCAATTTGTCTGCTATCCACATCGCAGACAAACAAGTAACAATTCCGATTATGACTGGAAATTCAACCGAACGCCGAATGAGCGCAGCGCCAAACAAACGGGGTAGGATTAACACTCCTACTAAAAACAAGACTGCAAACAGAGTAATTAATTTTACTCCTGCAATGCCAAGTTCAGCCGCCATCTCGCTCGCTTCAGGTGATTCATGAATAAAGGCAATCAGCAACATAAGTGGGACAATCGCCAAGTCTTGTACCAATAGAATCGAAAAAGCAGCTCGACCAAATGGATCATCGAATTCACTTCTATCCTGCAAAACCCTACTCACGACCGCAGTAGAACTAAGTGCAGACATTGCGCCAATAATGATAGAAGTGTTTACTGGCGCTTGAAACAATCGTGCAACTATGTAGCCAATAATACCTGTCACAACGACTTGCAAGATGCCGTTTGCCAAGCCAATGCCCATGAGTTCTTTTAATCGCTTGCCATTCACCTCAAGGCCAATAGTAAACAGGAGGAGCGCTACCCCTATTTCTGCAATTGAGCGAATCACCTCGTGATCCGTGTCTATCCATCCGAGCATACCAGGACCGACAATAGTCCCCGCTATCAAATAACCTACGATGCCACTGAATCCTAACTTCTCAGCGACTATTCCGAAGACAACAGCCACGCTCAAGAGAATGGTGATGTCGCCAACTATGTACCAAAAATCCATGCAGTGCATCATACACACTCACGATCTACAAAACAGTTCTTCTCTTCAAAGAGAGATCTGTTAGGTGAGAACGGTTGTATGATGGGCAAATGGAAATAACGTTTCTCGTTGTACTTGGACTTGTTGCAGGTTCGCTTGGTGGATTGCTTGGTATTGGTGGCTCAGTCATTATGATTCCAGCCTTGTTATTTTTTGTGCCAGGTACATCAATACACCTTGCCCAAGCAGTAGCTATGACCGTAAACCCAGCAGTTGCAGTCGGTGCTGCTGCAAAACACCACAGAAATTTAAATGTCAACTGGCGTACTGTATACACTGTTCTACCCGTCTCGATTGTTCTCATTAGTATCGCAGCATGGTTTAGCAACGATATTAAAGGCGCTTGGCTTGAACTTGCTTTTGCTCTCTTCCTTGTTTGGGTTCTTTGGGATCAATTATCCTCGCTTTGCAATACAAATAAAGAAGCAGGTGCGGAAGCGAACATTTCCGCCGATGATCGCACGCATTCCATTGCAAGGTGCGCAACAACAGGTGGAATAACAGGAACTATTGCAGGGTTACTTGGAATTGGAGGCGGGTTAATACAAGTACCTCTGCTTAATTCGCTTTGCAAACTCCCAATGAAGAAAGCTATTGGCACCTCTTCGGCAATCATGTTTGTGACCGCTTTGGTAGGTGCAAGTTTTAAAGATTTCTCATTGCACCAAGTAAATGGCGAAGGCATGAAGACACTACTCACAGCCTTGCAAATTATCCCTGGGGCACTTGTAGGTGGTTGGCTCGGAGCAAAATTGACCAATGTACTACCAACGAAGGCGATACGAATCACATTCGCTATTTTAGTAATCATCGCAGCTTGCAAATTGTTCGCAGGTGCAATTCCAATCTTAGCGCTTTAACTAATTCTTCGGGTGCAGGAATCAACGAGCTCTTGAATACTCGCACGAACAACCGCGGTACCATCTTCTTCGCCAAGTTCTAGCAATAGTTCAGCAGTGATCGGTTTGCCGATTGCCACCGCAATTTTCCCTTTCAACGTTGGTTTCGATCCCATAGGATATACGTTGTACGCTCCATCTAAACCTACGGGCAATACTGTTGCTTTACTCTTCTTCATCAAGAGCCAAAAACCTCGTTGAAAATCGTTCATTGTGCCGTCTTGCGTGCGAGTGCCTTCAGGAAACATCATAATACCTCTGCCAGCTTGTAATTCTATGATTGCTTTACGTATCGCAACAACATCACTTTCACCACGCTTTAGTGCGATAACACCAAACCCTCGCATAAACCAAGATAAAAATTTTGAACCGAATAGCGATTCGCGAGCGATCCCAAGAAATGGTCTGTCTAGGAGCGCAGAACCAACTATTGCTGGATCAAAGTTCGATTGGTGATTCGCGACGACAAGCAATGGGCCTGTCCGTGGAACATTATCTCTACCTTTCGTACGCATTCCATAGCAAAAAAACAGTGATACTCGTAGCAAATTGATACAGAGCCCCCACCAAACTACAGCGCGCCAGACAGAAATTCCTGGAGCTCGTCTTTGAAATTGTAAATACGAAAGCACTACGCTTGTAACCTTGAATGAACTTCTGATTCCATAGTACTCACCACTTCTTCTTTAGAGAGCGATGATGTATTAATAATTATGGCGCCATCAGGGCAGATGAGTGGGCCATCGGCGCGAGATGAATCTAGCTTATCTCTAGATTCAATATCAAGTTGAATTTCTTTATCTTGTACAGTATTGCCAGCATCTCTAAGTTGCTTTACACGCCGACGCGTTCTTTCTGCAACCTCTGCCTCTAAAAAAAATCTAACATTTGCATCTGGAAATACAACCGACCCTTGGTCTCTTCCTTCAGTCACTAAGAGGGGATGAAGTTCGCGGATTGCGCGTTGTTGCTCCACGAGTACCTCTCTAATTTCAGGTTGCTGCGCAACAATAGAAACAACCCCGCTCACATCTAAATCTCTAACTCTGCGAGCGATATCTTCTCCACCTAACAGTATCGTTGGCGGGTCATCGTTCCAATCAAACCGAATACCTTTCTCACGAATAGCAAGGGCGAGCGCTTCTCCGCCACGCGGGTCGAGCCCGAAGTCAATAGCAAGAACTGCAACAGCGCGATACATTGCGCCTGTGTCTAGACAATCTGTACCGAGCCGATGGGCTAATTCGCGGGCAACACTGGACTTACCTGTGCCTGCAGCACCATCAATTGTTATAACAAAACCCTTCGTACCATTTTGCATTTTTATTTGCTTTCGAGACGCGTTTGCATCTTCCCGATAACTTTTTTAAGCTCTTTTATTGGGTTTGCTTTACCGGAATAATTCAATGCAATTGTATTTGAGTATCCCACTTCAAGAACAGCTTCCAACCCTTCAACAAGTTCTATTCTTTTCTTTCCTCTACCACAAGGAAAATCAGCAATAATCCCACCTGCATAGGGCGCTAATTTCCGTAGGGCCTCAATGCCATCTCCTGTTGCAGATGCAAATTGAAACGTTGGAAGTGCGCCAATTCTAAAACCACCAATTTGTTTAATGATTTCAATTTGTTGGTCGGGGTCACTCGTTAGACCCTCGCAAGGTTGAAGTAACAAATTCAACTCTAGTCGTTCAACTTCAGCCATAGCAGAGCGGATATTATCTACAATCGCATCAACAGAGGCTGACTCTTTTGGAAACTTTGGGGTAATAGCAATCGCATTGCAGCCGAGCCTATTTGCTGCTGCTGACAATCGCTGAATCCTTTCTAGAGATTCATTCGTATTGTCAAGTAAATCCATTATCGTATTGTCCCGAACGAGCAAGCAAGGTGATTTAGCTTTGTCTGCATTGTTCCGGAATGTGTCGTACGAATCCAACGACCACCCAGCAAGATGTTCCGCATCGATCATGACTCCTCGTAGGCTTAGGTCATCTGACGAAAGCCTAGGCACGTCAAGGATATCCTGCGTACCATTCTGAAGAAGTGGGTTTAATGATTGAATTGCTAAGGTAAGTAGTACGGTCATAAAAAGTTTCGCTTCAAAGTGCCTTTCTGGTATTTGCAAAGTGGCAAGAAACGGTACTATACCACCCCACATCAACCCTTAAGGAGTCCTTTGTATGTCAACCCCATCCGATTGTTGTTTTTCTGAATCTCACGAATGGTTCAAAATCGAAGGTGATATCGTTACCATCGGCATCACTCAATTCGCTGCAAATGAACTCACCGACATCACATACGTTGAAATGCAACCTGTAGGCACTTCTCTTGCTGAAAATGAATCTGCTGGCGAAGTGGAATCTGTAAAAACCACGAGTGATATCATGACAGCGTTCGCTGGAGAAATTACTGAAATCAACGAAGCAGTGGCAGATGACCCTTCTCTACTCAACAGCGACCCATTTGGTGACGGATGGCTTGCCAAAATAAAAGTTGCTTCACCTGCAACTTGCGATACTCTGATGGATCAAGCAACGTACGACGGCAAGTACCCACTGTAAACTTTCGACATGTTCCAACTTGTCAGCGATTTCGAACCACAAGGTGATCAGCCTCAGGCTATTGAACAATTATCTTCATGGGTTCAAGACGGTGAAAGATATCGAACCCTGCTTGGGGCTACTGGTACTGGTAAAACTTTTACCATGGCGAATGTCATCGCTAAAACAAATAAACCAACGCTGATTCTCAGTCATAACAAAACTCTTGCTGCACAACTCTTCGAAGAGATGCAAGCGCTTTTTCCAAATAATGCCGTGTCCTATTTCGTGAGTTATTACGATTATTACCAACCTGAAGCCTATATTCCTCAACGCGACATTTACATAGAAAAAGATGCTGCACGGAATGACGACCTTGATAGGCTTCGGTTAAAGGCAACAAGTAGCCTCATGTCACGTAGTGATGTCATCATAGTTTCTTCTGTTAAATGCACTATACCAAGATTTGATGACAGTACTCACTTCATCTTTCTCTTCTTCTTCAAAGCC
Organism: Phycisphaerae bacterium; assembly: GCA_018665385.1. GTDB lineage: Bacteria > Planctomycetota > Phycisphaerae > Phycisphaerales > SM1A02. Next base: position 43,429 of record JABJDN010000080.1, read on the forward strand.
TAAACGAATTGTATTATACAACTCACCTTCTAATTTTTGATTCTTTCCAAAATGATTATCAGAAAACTTGGAAACAGTTCTTACCATACTCTGTTTCACATAGTCTTCAATAGCGTAATCATATTGACCTGGGCGTTGTAATCGCTCATAA
>JABJDN010000191.1 GCA_018665385.1 Phycisphaerae bacterium
ATGTTTGTACAGCCTGTAGTACAGCTTTGCGAATGAGTGATTGCTCGTCGGTACGCAGAATCGCTGCATCTTCTTCCCCGACAATGTGCAAATCTGCTTGAGCAAGGTGCTCTGCTAAACTGAGGGCGATGATTGCTTGTACAGCGTAATCAGCTACTGTCACGGGGCTTCTGTCGTCTTTTGTGACTTGCCGTAACTCTTCCAAATTCGCTTGTACAGCTCTCGCCACTGCGCATGCAGTGCAGACAGCTTCAAGGGCAGCTGGAATAAGACGGTGCTGGGCTGTAAAATCATTCATAATTCCTCTTGTAATCGGCTAAAAAATGTATTTTTGACCAATAAACGGAGTGATTATCCGTCGCATGGTACTACCACGAAAAAACCCCCGACTTGCGCCAGGGGCTTTTAGATACACATATAAAATGTTTACGCAACAAAAGTCGTTTTGAAGTCACCGATGGCTTTCTTGAAGTCATCATCTAAACCCTTGAAGGATTTTGCCTCTGCAAGCTTATCCTTCGTACTTTTGCCAGTTGTGCTCATGTACTCAGCAAGACCTTCTTCAAATGCGTGGACTTTTGTAAGGTCAACGTCATCTAAGAAACCTTTTGATGCAGCATAAATTGCGATAGCCTGATCAATAGCATTGAACGGTGTGTACTGTCCTTGTTTCAACAATTCAACAAGGCGAGCACCGCGATCAAGTTGTTGTTGGGATGCAGCATCAAGTTCAGTACCAAGTTGTGCAAACGCTTCAAGTTCGCGGAACGCAGCAAGGTCAAGACGAAGCGAACCAGCAACTTCTTTCATCGCTTTAATTTGCGCGTTACCACCTACACGACTTACAGAAATCCCCACGTTAATCGCTGGGCGAACACCAGAAGCGAAAAGCTCTGGCTGCAAGTAAATTTGTCCGTCAGTAATTGAAATTACGTTCGTTGGGATGTATGCAGACACATCGCCTTCTTGCGTTTCAATAATTGGAAGAGCAGTAAGTGAACCGGCGCCGTTTTCATCTGAAAGTTTTGTAGCACGTTCAAGAAGACGGCTATGCAGATAGAACACGTCGCCAGGGAATGCTTCACGTCCTGGAGGACGGCGAAGAAGTAGTGACAACTGACGATACGCAGTCGCTTGCTTTGAAAGGTCGTCGTACACACAAAGTGCGTGCTTCGGACTTTTACCTTCTTTTCCTTGCCACATGAAGTACTCGCCCATTGCGCAACCTGCGTAAGGAGCAATGTATTGCAGTGGAGCGGCAGTAGATGAACCAGCTACAACGACAATGGTGTATTCCATGGCGCCATTTTGTTTAAGAGTGTCAATAACTGCAGCAACTGTGGAGTCTTTTTGACCAACGGCTACATAGACACACACGACTGCTTCGTCTGTGCCCCAATATTGTTTCTGATTGATGATTGTGTCAATCGCAACCGCTGTTTTACCAGTTTTACGGTCACCAATGATGAGTTCACGCTGGCCTCGACCAATCGGAATCATAGAGTCAACCGCTTTGATACCAGTTTGCATTGGTTCAACAACTGGTTGGCGGGCAGCAATACCAGGAGCAACAATATCAAGCTTCGATGTGCTTGATGCGTTGATTGGCGGGCCACCGTCCATTGGGTTGCCGAGCGGGTCGACTACGCGTCCAAGTAGTTCAGGACCAGTGGGCACTTCAAGAAGGCGGTTCGTTGTGCGAACTGTATTGCCCTCGGCGACTGCTAGGTAATCACCATAGATAATCGCACCAACGGTGTCTTCTTCAAGGTTCATTGCTTGGCCCATCACTGCGCCTTTTGAAGTTTCAAATTCAAGCAATTCGCCAGCCATACAACCTGAGAGGCCGTAGATTCGTGCAATACCATCACCAACTTCGACCACTTGGCCTACTTCAGAAATTTCAAGTTCACTTGTGAACTGTTCAATCTCTTGTTTGATGACAGATGTGATTTCGTCTGTTTTAATCTTCATTGTATTCTTCGCCTTTTCTAGGGTTTAAGAATTATTTTGTATCTTCAAGATACGTTTCAAATTGTTCTCTGATCGCCATCGAGCCTTTGCTCTGCACGCTTTCAGAGAGTCGTCGTAGTTTGGTTGCAACGGAGCCATCAATAAGTTGGTCGCCGATGCGAAGTTTGACGCCACCAAGCATGGAGGGGTCAACATGGGAGTGTAAGACGGGTTCTTTACCAAGCATCTCTTGCACGTTCCTTTTGATTGTTTGCAACGATGTCTCATCAACTGCTCTTGGAGTAAAGACATTGACTTCTACACGCCCAAGTGCTTCTTGCACCAATTGTGCATACGCAACTTCGATTTGACGCAAGTGGTCAAGTCGACCCTTGTTGTTTAGAACAAGAAGGAATCGCAACGCGAGGTCTGTGACCTTATTTGTGAAGATAGCACTCAGAGCTTCACCACGTTTTACTTTGTCTATAATCGGTGATGAGAAGAACAAACCAATTTCTTGGTTGTTTGCAGTTAACGCGCAAACTTGCTCTAGTTCATCAGCAATTTCAAGCACTTTATCTGTTCCACCAGCGTCTGTTGCTAATTCGAACAGACTACGGGCGTAGACATTGGCAAGTGCGTCGGTTTGCGTACTCACTTGGTATTCGCCATTTCTGCAAGTGTTTCATTGACGAGCGCTTGCTGATCAACAGCAGAGATTTCTCGGTCAAGGATTTTTCCTGCGATTGCAACAGCCAGCGTGCTTGCTTGTGCGTGAAGTTCACCAATAGCAGCCTTCTTAGCAGCATCGATGTCCGCCGTTGCGGCTTGTTTTATCTCACCTAGTTCGCGAGTGTTGTTAGCACGAAGTTCTTCCGCGACTGCTTTGGCATCTTGACGAGCCTTTGCAATCATTTCGCCAGCTTCAGTTCTTGCTTTTACAAGTTCTGCTTCGTATTGGGCTAATGCATCGTTCGCTTGTTGGCGAGCTTCTTCAGCAGAATCAAGGTCGCTACGCAATTTTTGGTCGCGTGCATCAAGGCCCTTCAGTATCTGTGGCCAAACGAATTTAGCTGCAAGCAAGAAAAAGATAACGAATACAACTAATGCTGTACCGAGAGTGAGCAACTGAACATCAACAGGTGATGCGCCAGTGTCAGCGGCAATGAAAGGGATCATCATGGGGCTTTCTTCCACGTAGGAAAGTTTGGAATCTTGGAGGGTCTACGTCTGCAAACCCGCCGAATAGTAAACCAAACTTAGAGGATTGCGAGAAGACCAACAACAACTGCGAAGAGGGCAACGCCTTCAACAAGAGCAGCTGTAATAATCATATTGGTACCAATTGAGCCGGCCATTTCTGGTTGGCGTGCGATTGCTTCAACAGCACTACCGCCAATTCGACCGATGCCAACACCAGCGCCAAGTGCACCAATACCAGCAGCGAGACCACCACCAATTCCTTTAAGACCACTTGCACTTGCTTTAGCAAGAGCTTCGGCACCATCACCTGTAGCATCTTGAGCAATAGCAGGGTCTACAACAATCATGAGGCCGAGTGAGGCCAGAGCAGTTAAAGCAACAAGCTTTTTCATAAGTTCATCCAGTTCGTCAAAAAGTGACTATTTATAAGTGCCGTGGGAGCACTTCATAGAAAAATTAGGACCCATCCCACGTGGGTCAAAGTTTAGTGCGCCGCTTCTGCGTGCTCCTCGTGATCGCCATGGTGGGACATTTGCCCAATGAAAACCGTTGTAAGGAACATGAAGATAAATGCTTGCAAGAAAGCGACAAACAGTTCAAGGAAACTAATACACACAGCAGCTACAGTAGAGATTACTTCTACTGAGCCAGTCATAAACCAATTCTGTGTTGCCTGGAACGTAATCATTCCAAACATAGTGAGCACTGCGAGCATTGTGTGCCCAGCAACCATGTTCGCGAACAAACGAATTGCTAATGCAGCAGGCTTAATGAACATGCCCATAAATTCGATAGGGAGCATGATTGGTAGTAAGTAGAGTGGTGCGCCACCTGTAAGGTGGTGTGCCCATCCGCCGATCCCTAAGGACTTAAACGCATGGAACTGAATAACGAAAAATGATACCATCGCAAGAGCGATGGTGACAGAAATGTTAGATGTTGCTGTGCCACCAAAGACAGCCCAGTCAATTTTGCTTTCCATCGCTACTTTGCCGTACACCACTTGAAGATCCGCAAAAGGGATCATGCCAAGCACATTGCAAGTCAGAATAAAGAAGAACAAGGAAAGCAAGTAGGGGAGGAATTTATTTGTTTCTTCGCCAAGAACTGGCTTGATGACGGTATCACGCAAATACAGCGTAATCACTTCAATAATTTGTGGAATTCTACCTTTGGTCAGGAATCGGCTAGTGCCTTCAGATTCGTGTCCGACCGTGATACGGTTGGCAGCAATTTTCAGAAAACAAAAAGTAACAATAGCAGCAACAACTAAGGAAACTGCATGCAAAGTAAAAACCGGTTTTCCAAACATCGTAATGTGATCCGTACCCGAGACAGTTTTGTCTAGGATATGGTGGATTGGGTTGTCGCTAGCAAGGATTGGAAACATGAAGTTTACTCAGTATTTAGGCTGGTTTTTGCGAGTGTTGCAGCGATTACTTTGGTCTCGGCAACAAGTAAAAATACAGCGGTCAATAGGAACGAAAATAACAATGGGCGTAGCCCAAAATGAGCCACGTAGTATAACAAGGAAGACGCTCCAAGTGCAGCAATAAACCGCCCGAAGGAAGCCGCTGACCAGAGGGACCCAATGATGGCGATGGGCCGTGATTTGCTTGGTGAGAAAAGCACCAAAACCCCTATTGAAATGAGCCAAATAGCACCGATTTCGCTCAAGCCCCAAAGGATATATTCACTTGGGTAGCCAGCAATAAAGACGCCGCTTGTCCAGAGCAACCCAGCGAGTACTACTGCAGCGCTCTGCGCTGCTGCTAATCGCCCAAATGGAAGAGAAATTTCAGGTGAGTTCACGATTGACCCTCTTTGACGGCACGAAGCGCGTCGCGGATGAAATCCACCATTCCGTAGACGATGCCAATGACAGCGCCTGTGACGATATAGGTGCGTTCACTTTCTACTGATCCAAACATCCAAGCAAGAACCCATCCAAGCAACCCTCCAGCGATAATCATTGAAACAAACGTAAAGCCCATCGAGGAAAGTCGCCAAAGGCGATTCGATTGTGTCTCTTTTGCCATTTCGACATTGTACCTAATACGCAACAGTACGGGGTCCGGTACACCTGTACTATAGGTACAGGTGTACCAGACCCTGTACAATTCCTGAACTATGGTCAAGAAACGAGATTACATTGTTGACGTGACTCCTTCGTCGATGCACGCATCGGATTATTTCTTTGTGCCAGCAGTGTTTCGCGGGCTTGGAACCACACTTCGCCATTGCCTTGGAAATATGGGCAGAGGCGGCTCCAACAAGAAAAATATCTGGGTAGTGAAATATCCGGAAGAAAAACGTGATACTCGAAACGTTGTCGACGGTGGTCAAGAACGGTCAACCTTCCGCGGTGTGCATAGATTGAACCGAGATGACCAAGGACGCGAGCGATGCGTAGCCTGTTTCATGTGCTCAACTGCATGTCCTGCGAACTGTATTGATATTGTTGCCGAGGCAGCACCGTGGGACGACCGCGAAAAACGCCCGAAGAGTTTCGAAATAGACGAACTCAAATGTATTTTCTGCGGTATGTGCGAAGAAGCGTGCCCGGTTGATGCTATTGAACTTACACCACGCTACGAAGTAGTCGGTACTTCAAGAGAAGAAATGATTTTCGATAAAGAAAAACTACTTTCTATCAACGATATTACTATCGAAGATAAACCTATGTAAATTACGGTTAGTTGTAGAGCCAAGTCGCGAAATACACCCCAAGTAAAACAAAAGAAATAATGAATTGAATCGTTGCAGCGTGCAACCGTTTAGCAGTTGCCCTTGGAAGTTCGCCAAGTTGGGATGACCATTCTAATTCTATATTCACTCCACATTCAGGACATTTTGAAGAGGAGGGGTTCACGAATGATAGATCATACCCACAAGAACATGTCCATCCTTCGTCTTCTCGTATAGGAAACTTCAGGCTAGCAGAGAGAAGAAAGCAAACTGAACCAGCTAACAGTGCTGAAGGGGACAGCCAGCAAGCGAGAAGCATGGCAAAACCAGCGTAAGCAAGCACGCTAGAGAGAATTTTTTTGGTCATGAACTTCGCCAGAATCTCGGCACAAACAACACAAGCACAGCAAAAATTTCAAGTCGACCGATTGCCATCAGTACACATAGGAAAAGTTTTGAAGAATCTGTAAACCATGCGTAGTTTTCGATCGCTCCAATTTTTGCAAGGCCAGGTCCTACTGTGCATATAGTCGCAATAGAAACAGACGCCGCTGTAGTCATATCGCAATCAGGGTTACCGGACTCCAGAAGCATGATAGTGCCACACCCGATTGTAAAAAGAACTACCACGCCCAGAACATACGCAACCGTTGCGAGTTTCAGTTCACTGTCAATTGCAGTTTTACCTACTTTCAACGGTCGCACAACATGTGGTCTAAATGATCGTTCAAGTTCACTGAACATCACTTTGAATGCAACCCAGATACGAATAACTTTGATACCGCCACCTGTGGATCCTGCGCATCCGCCTATGAACATCAACATAATGAGGACTGCTTTTGCTGCAAATGGCCACGTATTAAAGTCAGCTGTGGCAAATCCTGTTGTTGTTTGTTGCGATACAACGGTGAAGACCCCTTGTGTTACAGCATCTCCTATTGTTGCTTGTTCAGCAACGCCTGTTGTCGTAATAATGGGTTGACCACTTCCAAGCAGAGAGAAGATAACGATTATTGAGCCGGCTGTAAGCAGAAAGATATAAAACCGAAACTCTGGATCTTTCAATATAACTTTCAGTTTACCTTTTACCGCAGCGTAATACAAACCAAAGTTTGCTCCTGCAAGCACCATGAAAATAATTGTGATGATGTCGATAGTGCGAGAGTTAAATGCGCCAGTGCTTGCATTATGTGTACTAAAACCACCAGTCGCTAGCGTTGTCAGTGCATGGCAGCTTGCGTCGAACCAGCCCATACCCGCAAGTTTGTATGCAACTATTTCAATGCCGGTTAAACATACATAGATTAGCCAAAGTATCCGCGCAGTTTCACTGATGTGGGGGCGCACGCCTTCTGGCTCGGGACCAGGCGCTTCTACTTTAAATAATTTTTTGCCCCCAACACCAAGACTTGGAAGCACTGCAACAAACAACACAACAATACCAATACCGCCAAGCCATTGAATCATGGAACGCCAGAACAACAACGGGGCTGGAACAGTTGATATATCTGTTAGGATTGTTGCGCCCGTAGTAGTTAAGCCACTCATCGCTTCGAAGAAACAATTTACAACAGAATAAAATGGGTGCTCAGAATTGCCTTCACTCCTTCCCCAGTACAAAAATGGCAACGCTGCAATAACAGCACCTACGAGCCAACTTGTCGAAACTAATAGAAGCGCTTCCCTGCGTCCCATGCTTCCGGTACCACGTTTGTTTTTCCCATTTTTACCACTAAAGTAGAGTGCAGTGCCAATAATTGTGCTGGAACCAGCAGCGCAGATAAGCGCAAGCACGCCATTGCCATCGAGCCCAAGTGCTAGAGCTGACCAAACCCAGATGACAAACAGAATAGCACTGAGCACAAGAACAAGCATGCCGAGTTGTTGCACAATTAATCGATAATTCATCTGATTACGTAACTGCGAATAAATTTCGCAATTCATCCTCGTATTCACCGCGTACTACAACAAAGACAACATCTCTTTCTGTAAGTACTTCGCTTGCCTCAGGCACAACACCATGGTGCTCATCATGTTCGAGAACTATGACCATGCAGTTTGGCATAAGCGGCAATTCCGCTAGAGGCTTACCGGATACTGGTGCATTCTTTCCAACACGCACCCTATATATAGATAAATCATCACCCGCAAGTGTTGCCACTTTTGTCATCTGACTGCGGGCAAGTCTGCGTTGGATTTCTGCGATAGCGAGTTCACTAGGGCTGAACGTGTTTGTAAGCCCCATTGCTTTAATAAAAGGCGCATAATCGGTTCTTGTAACCAATGAATATGTTTCTTTTACGCCAAGGCCAGCTGCCCAAGCGCAACTTAAAATGTTGTGTTCGTCGTTTGTTAATGCAACGAATGCATCGGCATTTTCAATATGCTCATCGGTAAATACATTCGGGTCAGTTGGATCGGCTTGAATGACAGTTACCCACTCAAGCTTGTGTGCGAGTTCGTCTGCTCGGACTGGGTCAGTCTCGAATAAACGAATAGAGAACCCACGATTTTCAAGGGCTCTGCACAACCATACCGCAACAGGTGAACCGCCCATAATGACCACGTTTCTTCTGCCAGCATCCTTTGATCGAAATATTCGACGGGCATCATGAAACACATCGGCGTTTGCTACGAGTAGTACCTCGTCACCTTCGTCAACCGTGCTCATTCCACTAGGCAAATACGTATCGCCATCTCGGGTTATTGCAGCAAGTCGAGCGCCTCCTGGAAGCTTCACATCCGAAAGCCTACGCCCAATTCCACTGGCACCTTTGCTTACTAGGAATTGTTGCACTTCGATGGATTGCCCAACAAGTCTTTCGACTTTCATCGCCGCAGGGTTTCGTAAATGCGAGGCAATCGCACGGGCTGTCGAGAACGCTGGACAAATAAGACTATCAATCGAAAATATTTTCGAGTAGTCCATTGGATCTCGGTTGAGGTACATGCTATGTGTCACCATCGCAAACGTTCTATCTGCACCCATATACGAGGCAGTTGATGCTGCAATGAGGTTTACTTCGTCGTCATCGGTTGCTGAAATAACTACTGAAGCATTCGCAACGTTTGCTAGATCTAAATCTTTCGCTGAAGACGGTTGCCCAAAGAGAGTTGCTACATCGAGCCCTTCTGCAAGTGCATCAAGTGCTGCTTGGCTTTCGTCAATAACGGTTACGTCTGCGCCGTTGGCGGATAAAATTTCTGCTGCATGGGCACCGGTTTTGCCGGCCCCACAAATAATAATATTCATGGTCTTATTCCAATCATCGACCAGATGGTCGGGCGGGAATCATACCCCTAATTGAAGAAAAACCCAATAAAAACCAAGAGTTATTTTCTGTAATGTCCCCTTACGTAATCAAAAATCGGTCTTTTTCATAAAGGCGCAAGCCCAAATAGTACATAAAACATAGATATACCTTTGATAATTGGTCGCAGGGTAAATTGTGGGAACTAGGAAATTTAAAATATTGCTAGCAGAGAATGCAAAAAAGTTCTTGACGAGTCGCTCCTATAACGCCATACTGAGAAATAGCACTGCTATGTAGAGTGCCGGTACGTAGAGAGGTGCCCATAGAGTATTGAATTGAGGACGCTTGTTTTGGAGACAAAGCAAGCTGATTGAAGAGAGTCGAGAGTGACATGTGCTGGAGGGAGAACCAGTCTGCAACGTCAAACTCATAAATATGTTCGCAAGAACGGAAAGTTTGGAATATGCCCACAACAACGAAAAAAGATTTGATCGACCGCATAGCAGATGAAACAAAATATAAACGAAATGATGTGCGTGCGATTGTGCAAGCTTTTCTCGATACTGTGATTACCGAATTAGGTGACGGCAACCGTCTTGAGTTCCGAGATTTTGGAGTCTTTGAACTTCGTGAACGAGCACCTCGAATGGCGCAAAATCCACGTACTCTTGAGCGAGTACCAGTTCCTGCACGCAGAACTGTTAAATTCAAAGTAGGTCGATTGATGAAACAAGCCGTCGACGCGGGAATGGAACGTGCTGAAATGCCAGTGGTAGAAACTGCAGCAAGAGAACTCGAAACCGTATAACTGTAAACAGGGTGTATATTCTTGGTGGATGACCTGTCGTTTATCCATTGGGTAATTGAAATTGGACTAAGGTACGCTCAAGGATGGGCCAACAAAACAACACAACTCAATCAGCGAAGCTAGGCAAGAAGTCCCAAGCGATTAATCGTCTGATGGACGCTTTGCCACCACATGCAGTGGAAGCAGAAGAAAGCCTTCTGGGTTCTATTCTTATCGATGCATCAGTATTGAACGATGTGCAACTCATTATTCAATCTGGCGACGACTTCTTTAAAAAGGCGAATGGCTCGATCTATACGATCATGATCGAACTGAACAACGGTGCGTTGAAGACCGTCGATATTGTGCAGTTAAAGCAGATGCTCGAAGACCGCAATCTTCTTGAAGCCGTTGGAGGCATGGATTACCTCGTGAAAATTGCCGAGGCAGTTCCGAGTGCGGCCAGTGCCTCGCATTATGCCCGCCTTGTAAAAGAGAAATCGGTTGTTCGCCAACTTATTGCGGCTGCAGGTGAAATACTGCAAGATGCATACACAAACCCAGAAGATCCTCAAGAAATTTTAAGCGAAGCGGAACGACGCATTTTTAGCATTGCCCAGCAAT
>JABJDN010000126.1 GCA_018665385.1 Phycisphaerae bacterium
AACAAAACTTGCCTTTTTCCGCTGTGACTGGAGTTATTACAAGCAGAGTGGCAAGGCAACAGGGTCTTGCAGCAAAAGTAACTGCACTGGCAATTTCTGAAAGTGCGAAGAACGGTGCGTCCATGTCCCTTTTAGGAATGTTTGACCAGGGCTACTACGAAAAATTTGGGTATGGCTCAACAATCTACACAAGGCACTCGACTATTGACCCCGCCTCACTCAACGTTCCACGTTTAACCCGAGCACCCAAGAGACTTTGCGTTAGTGATGCAGAAGCGATTCATAATTGCCGAAACAGAAGACGCAGATACCACGGTGGTTGTAACTTACATGGTGCCGGCGAAACGAGCGCAACGTTGCTGTGGTCCGAGGGTGGATTCGGGCTAGGGTTTGAAAATGAGAGTGGCGAACTAACGCACTGCATGTGGATTGAAGCAAAAGGCGAGCATGGCCCGTACAGCGTTCTCTTTTCTGCGTGGGAAACCCACACGCAATTCATTGAGTTATTAAGTGTACTAAAATCATTATCCGATCAGGTGTATGGCGTGCGAATGGCAGATCCACCGCACATGCAATTGCAAGATTTCCTTACGCGCCCTATTGCTACTTCGCGTATTCGAAAAGGTGGAGACTTCGACAGCAGGGTTATAAGTCAAGTATGGATGCAAGGTCGAATACTCGATGTGCCACGATGTATTGGTAGTATGAAATGCTGCGGCGAGCCTGTTTCGTTTACCCTTTCCCTCACCGATCCCATCGAAAAGTACCTCCCCGAACATGCAGCATGGCAAGGTGTGAGCGGTGACTGGATTGTGACAATTGGACCCGAGTCCTCTGCAGTACCTGGAAATGATGCCTGTTTGCCTTCAGCGACTGCAACAGTCAATGACTTATCAAGAATCTGGCTCGGTGCCGCTTCTGCAGAAGCTGTTTCGGTTACTGGAAATTTTCGAGCCGACAATAGCCTCGTGCAGCAAATCGACTCTCTAGTGCAGTTGCCTGCGCCAAACGTTGACTGGAATTTTTAACCGCAAATCAACACCAAACACTATTCGCATAATCGTGTAAAATCTTGGACTCAAGTGAATGGGCCTGTGGCGGAATTGGCAGACGCAGGGGACTTAAAATCCCCCGAGGATAACACCTCATGAGGGTTCGAGTCCCTCCGGGCCCATTATCGGTTCTGGTCCCGAAACATTTGACCCTCAGCACGAATAGATTTCATTGGCCTGCGTTGTCAATATGCATGCGTGTCAACAAAGGACCTGGCTCTATGTAAAAGGGTTCATGTAAGCTAAAACACTTAGCACCCGCAACCACCGCCGCAGCAACCGCCACCTGTTCCACCGCGCGGACCAGTGCCACCCTTTGGAATAAGCGAGGCAATCGCAGACAATTGCCGTATGACTGGAGCATCTGGTTGTGTCTCTCCACAAGCAATATCTGCTATGTTGCAAAGTTCGCCCCATGTTGTCATTTCTGTACTCATAGCATGAACGACGTCGACAGATTGTCCATTTGCTTCACAATAATATTCGTATGTTGGCATTTCAATATAGTAACGTGTAAACTGCAGAGTAACAAAGGGAGTTTTTATGCGATTTGTTCCATATATTTTGAGTATTGTTGCAACGGTAGTGTTTTGTTACCTTGCAATCGAAGTATCAATGTGGTTTTACCTAGGTGTTGGAATATGCGGAGCGGGCGCACTACTTGGAACGTACGATCTTATCCAAACAAAGCACTCCCTCTTGAGAAACTACCCTCTGCAAGCCCATCTTCGTTTTTTAGCAGAAGAACTACGACCGGAGTTAATGCAGTACTTTATAGAAAAAGATACCGATGGCCGTCCGTACGACAGGAACCATCGTAATATTGTGTACCAGCGTTCCAAAGATGTGCTTGACGAAAAGCCGTTTGGTACGCAGCTTGATGTATATACCCAAGAGTACGAGTGGCTCACGCACTCTATCGCCCCAAAGAAAAAAAACACTGTACCGTTTCGGGTAGACGTAGGCGGTAGTGAATGCACGAAGCCATATTCTGCATCTGTGTTAAACGTCTCTGCAATGAGTTTTGGTGCAATTAGTGCAAATGCCATTATGTCCTTAAACCGAGGCGCAAAACTTGGAAACTTTTATCACGATACCGGTGAGGGTGGTTGCAGTAAGTACCACAGGAAAGAAGGTGGCGACCTTGTCTGGGAAATAGGAAGTGGATACTTTGGTTGTCGAAACAAAGACGGTACGTTTAATGAAGATATGTTCAAAGATACTGCACAAATTGACAACGTAAAAATGGTCGAGATAAAAGTGTCTCAAGGTGCTAAGGCTGGGCATGGTGGAGTACTTCCGGGACCAAAGGTATCTGAAGAAATAGCTGAAGCTCGCGGTGTTCCGGCTGGAGTAGATTGTATTTCGCCTGCGTACCACACAGCGTTCTCGACTCCAAAGGAGTTACTAGAGTTCACTGCAAAACTCCGCGACCTATCGGGCGGCAAACCAGCTGGCTTCAAGTTGTGTATTGGGAA
>JABJDN010000203.1 GCA_018665385.1 Phycisphaerae bacterium
AGAAATTTAAGAAATAAAAAGAGGAAGGAAAGCACTATGAAAAAATCAACGCTTTCACTCACAATTGTAGCTGGTTCGCTTATTGCAAGCTCCGCTATGGCTGACTACACAGGATTAACATCTGTTAATTCAGACAACGGCGATGGCACATGGACAGCTCAAATCTACGCTAACTTTAGCGCTGCAACTGATGAGTTAGACGCCGTATTCGGCGACGCACAAAATGCACTTTCAATCTCAACTTCGGGTATGTTTTACCAAAACGCCCTTGGTGGAGCTACAAGTCAAAGTATTAACCCTGCATTAATCCCACTTTTCCCAAGCCTTGCTTTGGATAGTTGGGTAACTATTGGTCTTTCAGATCAAACAGATAATGCACTTCTAAACATTGGTATCGACTTTTCTGGCTTCGAAGCTGGTGGTTCAATCTCAACCGATAACGGTTCATGGTTTGCAACTCCAGACGATCCACAAGTCCTTGCTGGTGCTGACCTTCGCGTTTTGGTTGGTCAATTTACTATGATGGGTATGGACGACAACGTAAGTGGTGTTCTAAACCTACAAGGTAAAGCTGGTGATTTCGAGACCTTCCAGGCTCGTGATCAAGCTTTCGACTTCTCCTATGGTGCGGTTCCAGCGCCAGGTGCTCTTGCACTGCTGGGCCTCGCAGGTGTCGCAAGCCGACGTCGACGCAAGTAATTTGCATTGACAGGTTACGGTTCGGCTCTTGGTACCGGACGAACCAGTAATTATTCGACCTTCAAACCGCCGCTGCTTCTCGCAGCGGCGGTTTTCTTTTGCACTCTGCTAAATCTAATCGCCAGTTGCGACGGGTGGCTGTGTCGGGTGCGGATCCTATCGCTTCCTTCGTCTCTTTTGTAGCCTTGATGTACCAGTAGATTGATGGCTACAATCATTGATTATTCCTACGTAGCTGCTTGCTCGGGGGCCATTAGTGGTCCGATAAATGTAGTGTTGATTAGATGCATAGCAAGGGGTGCAGTTGAACAAACATGGCAACCCGTACAGACGGAACAGGGAAGTATTTACGCATTGATGTTGAGTTGCGCGGAGTATTTCTTGGGGCATATTGGTTTGTAGAACAACAAAGTTTTAACAACAAAAGATATGAGGAACAACACCATGAACAAGCCAATTCTAACAATCACAGCAGCAGTAAGTTCGCTCTTTGCAGTAAGTACTGCAAGCGCAGACCTCCAAGGTATTTCAATTGACGAATCACTCACTGCCTACGGAACAACATTCTCAGTATTCGCAAGTGTCGAAGAGGGAGATCAAGTGGATGCCATATTCGGCGACTCTGTGGATACACTGACAATCGGTTCCGATAATGGGTTCTACCAAAACATGTTTGGTTCCCACAAAGCTCCAAGCGAAGCACTCTTTGGTTTTTTCCCAAGTTTGCGATACGATAGTTTTGTCACTATCGGTTTAGACACCGATGCAGGCAACGCGATGCTCGACATAGGTGTTGACTGGACGATATTTGAAGGCGATGTCATAAGCGGTAGCCATTACGATGGCGCAAACATCGAGACGAATAATGGTTCATGGTTTGCAACTCCAGATGATGCGCAAGTATTCGAAGTGGATGGTCGAGTTCTTCTTGGTCAGTTCACAGTGGAGTTTGGCGACCATGTATATGGCGAAATTAATATCCAAGGTAAGAATGCAGATCTTTCAAACTGGCAATACCGCGGAGTTACATTTGACTCAGCAATCGTGCCTGCACCTGGTGCAATAGCACTCCTTGGCCTTGCAGGTGTTTGTGCTCGACGCCGACGAAAATAAGCCTAGAACTATACGATAGAGAAGAGAGAAAAAGGAAACCGCCCACAGCATTGCTGGGGCGGTTTTTTCATATTAATTTTTACCTTTGGAAGTCTTTGCAGGTAAGGGGTAACGTGAAAGTTTCCAGCATTGCGGCAGCAAGCCACGTTCTAACCACTTGCAATCGTGCATTGAGGATGTTAATTTTTGTCTTGTATCTATTACCCGACCTTAAGGAGGTAACGGAGAAAGAGCTTCTGGCAAAGTGCCAATCGAAAAATGAGTGTGTTCCAGTTATTTATAAGGAGAGGAACATATGGAAGTCAGGAGGATCCCCCTCATTGTGTCTGGTCTTATTGTTGCAGCATTCGCTACAACAGCAATGGCAGACTTAAACGGCGTCTCATGGACGGTTACCACCTCAGAATGAGGCGTTACATTTCAGTTTTTTGCTGATCTGGACGCCGGTAATCAATTGAACGCAGTGTATGGCGATGCAGACAACGCATTGCCAATCAGCAATTCAGGAATGTTTTACCAAAGTGCATTTGGTGGACCGACCGTAGCAGGAATGAACCCCGCGTTCTTTCCAATTTCTCCAAGTATGGTGTACGACAGTTTCGTGACAATCGGTTTCGAAACAAACGTTGGCAACGCTATGCTAGACATTGGAGCCGACTTCACAAACTTCGAAGCTGGTGGCGCAATCTGGACTGATAATGGTTCATGGTTTGCAACACCAGACGATTCGCAAGTGTATGAAGTTGGTGGGCAAGTATTGATTGGTCGATTCACAGTCGCCACAGGCGAAGGTGTTTTTGGCACAATTAATATGCAGGGCAAAAACGCAGATGATTCAAACTGGTATGCAACTGATGTAAATTTCATCGAAGTAAGTCCCCATAATACGTCGCATTTTTTGTACTCAATCCACTTCGCTGTCAATGTAGGTAAGCGGGGCACCTTCGTGTTAAGCGATGCGGATTCTCTTAACGGTAACGATTTGCCTTTCTGTAGGAGTCATGTACATTGAGTATGGAAGCAGCCAACTTGAATGACGTTCAATTGAGTTGGTGGAAACGAAGACTTTTTAAGTAACAACGAGATAGAAAGAGAAATAAAATGAAAAATTCAAAAGTATTAGCTCTCACAGCTGGAATGGGATCACTCATTATTGCAGGTACTGCTTCAGCCGATTTCCAAGGGATTTCACACGAAGTAGAAGTAACAGCATTCGGAACTATGGTTCAAGTATATGTTGATGTTGAAGCAGGTGACCAGTTAAATGCAGTATACGGCGACGCCGACAACGCACTTCACATTGGTGCAGGTGCTGGTTCCTTTTACCAAAACGCATTTGGTGGACCGACTGTTGCAGGGATGAACCCAGCGTTCTTCCCAATTTTCCCAAGCCTTGTGTACGATAGTTTTGTAACCATTGGTCTCACCACCAATGTTGGCAACGCAATGTTAGACATCGGTATTGACTTCTCTGATTTTAACGCTGGCGGAGCAATCGATACGGACAACGGTTCATGGTTTGCAACTCCAGATGATGCGCAAGTACATGAAATCGATGGACGAGTACTCATCGGTCAATTCACATTGGTGGATGGTGCACTCGAAGGGAATGTTAACCTTCAAGGCAAAAACGCTGACGGTTCAAACTGGACAGCACTTGGAGTCGATGTAAACCCACTCCCAGCTCCAGGTGCAATTGCACTTCTTGGCTTGGCAGGTGTGGCTGCGCGAAGACGACGCAAGTAAACTACCCTCCCCTTATATTATGTTTGTTCTTCAGCACCCCAGTCTTTGGCTGGGGTGCTGTCTTTTATGGAATCGGGTGATGGCATGCTAATTCTGGTAAAATAACGCCGGTGGACGTTAAATTAGTCGATATTTTCTGAATATATCGCCTTGCTGATGAGAGAAAGAGTGGTATTATTTAGATGGAAGCAGTCAACACTCACAAGGTGTTGGCGGGAAATTGGAGAACTAATGTTCTCTCGTGGTCCCGTACGTAACGGGTAACGACTAGATAGGAGAAGTGTTCTTATGAACAATGTAAAACTTTTAGGCTTAACAGCCGGAGTCAGTACGCTGATTTTTGCAGGTAACACAACAGCAGACTTTAATGGTATTTCTTGGACTTCAAGTTCAAGCGCTTTCGGCGACACATACCTTATTTATGCTGATGTTGATGCAGGCAGTCAGTTGAATGCTGTGTATGGTGACGATAATGTCACTCTAAACATCGAAGGAACTAGCGCTTTCTACCAAAATGCTTTTGGTGGTCCGACAGTTGCTTCAATGAACCCAGCATTCTTCCCTGTCTTTCCAAGTTTGGTATACGATAGCTTTGTAACAATTGGTCTTGTGACTAATGTTGGCAACGCTATGCTAGACATCGGAATCGACTTCACAGACTTCAACGCTGGTGGAGCAATCATGACTGATAATGGTTCATGGTTTGCAACACCGGACGATGCGCAAGTGTATGAAGTTGATGGGAAAGTATTGATTGGTCAATTCACAGTCGCTGATGGCGAAGGTGTTTCTGGCACAATCAATATGCAAGGCAAAAACGCAGATGGTTCAAACTGGTCAGCAACTGATGTAAATTTCAGTACTGTTCCAGCACCAGGTGCTTTTGCTCTATTAGGCCTCGCAGGTATCGCTGCACGCCGACGTCGTAAGTAATTACGACAACTCTGGCTAAGTTTATAGCTAACTCGGACAACGCTCTGATCTTTGATCAGGGCGTTGTCAATTTAGGGTCTGGTACACCTGTACCAGACCCTATTTTTACATCCCGAGTGCGTCTCGAAGTGGATCGAGCAATGTTCCGAACCGTTCGTGTCTTGCAACAGATGAGTTGTACATGGGTCTTCGAACTTGGTCTTGACTGAGCGTTAACACAGCTCTGCCAGTTTTCCAAAACTCCATACACTTTGGGTTGAAGTCTAGTCCTACGAAATCCAGAATTGTATTGGTAGTCCCTTCTTGATCGGCAACAAGTTGTTCATACGAAACAGTAAGCATGGAATCACCAAGGACTTCTTCCCAGTGTTGCATGAGACGTATGTATTCGTTATAGAAATGCCCTATGCCGTGCAGAGAACTTGCCCAGAGGTTTGTATATGGCGGCAACTTTTGCGAGAAGCAGGAAACACCCATCGAAAGTGGGTTTCGAGTGCAATGGATAATTTTGGCGTATGGGAAAAGTTTTCGAATCATGCCCAAGTTCTGGTAGTTGCCCAGTTGTTTGTCAACGATTGCAGAGGCATGCGATGTGTGTGAGCATTCAGCAAGGTAGCGTTTCGCGATAGCATCAAGTTCGTCTACAGTCAGCGTACTCCAAGGTCGTTCGCCCACTTCTTCATGCAGTATTCGTGGCAGTGTTTCAAGTTCTCCAAGACCCTGGCCGTTTGGATGAGCGTCGATTATTTGCTCAGTAAGGGTTGAGCCACTGCGTAGCATTCCAACAATAAAGACTCTTGAACTATCTTCATTGGTCGATGAAGGTGCACGTGCAAACGAATCGGACTGGAATGAGTTGATTATGTTATCGTGAGTTGTAACGAGGGCATCAAGGTCAAAATCTCCAGCGGATAATTGGTTTCCCTCTTCGTATGCTTCAAATGCACTTTCGCTTTCGCCGGCTAATTCCATTGCTTTGCCGAGAGTAAAGTAGAGGGTTCTGCGAGTTTCAACAGATTCTTGCTTTGCTGGAAGGCGTCCCAATAAAACTTCACTTGCATCAAGTGGATTCCCAAGTTCAATCAAGGCTTTAGCGTATACGATTGAAATGCCTACCTCTTCGCCACCTTTATTGATAATGGGCTCCAGAAGAGCCAGAGCTTTCGTTGGCTCGTTTAGCCGTAAAAACGTGTTTGCTTTTCCAGCGATGACACCTTGGTGTTCGCTGTTGTATTTAAGTGCATTGTCGTACGAACGAAGAGCGCCGCGGAACTCGCCTTGCGTAGTCAACATATCTGCCAGAAGCCCGTGATAATCAGCACGTTTGCCATTTTTTGCAATCGCATTTTTTATAAGTTGCAGGCCTTCATCATATTTTCCAGTAGAGTTGCATACTTGTGCAAGAACAGCCATTGCAAGGTCGTCACGTTTTTTATCAGCAAGGGCAGCTCGGCATAAGGAGTCAGCTTCTTGTGCGTTGCCATGCGCTAATGCCTGCATTGCCTGCATCACTCTTGGGTCAGCTTGCTTTGCCATTACCCGCTCACTAATTGTTCGTTCGTTTCGAATCGCTCGAGAGCTGCGAGTAGTTGTTTAATTTGCACAGCGGGCTTCATATTTAAAAGTCGCCTTCTAAGCGCGATGACAGTTTTGCATTCTGCTACATCCATGAGCAAATCTTCTTTGCGAGTTCCAGAAGCCGCAAGATTGATAGCAGGGTAAAGCCGTTGTTCAGAGATAGAACGATCAAGAATCAATTCCATGTTGCCTGTGCCTTTGAATTCTTCAAAAATTATCTGGTCCGCTCTAGACCCTGTGTCGATTAGGCAACTTGCGATGATAGTGAGCGATCCAGCTTGTTCAACATTCCGAGCGGCTCCAAACATTTGTTTTGGAACGTCGAGTGCTCTCGCGTCTAAGCCGCCAGACATGGTGCGGCCGCTGTTTGCATATTTTTTTGAATTGTTAAATGCTCGTCCGAGCCTTGTTATTGAATCAAGAAGTACTACGACATCTTTACCAGCTTCAAGTTTCCGTTTCGCTCGTTCGATTGCCATTATGCCAAGTTCGATGTGCTCATCAACGTCTTGGTCATTTGAAGATGCGAGAACTTCCGCAGGAACGGTACGCTTAAATTCGGTGACTTCTTCGGGTCGCTCATCGATGAGAAGGGCGACAACTTCAATGTCTGGGTGATTATGATGAATACCTTGGGCGATGTTTTGCAACAAGATCGTTTTGCCCGCTTTAGGGGGGGCAACTATTAAGCCACGTGTTCCGTACCCAATTGGGCAGAATAAATCTATAAGCCGACAAGAAGGTGGACAACCCGGGTATTCTAAGTGGATACGCGGGCTCGGATCAATGACAATCATTTCTTCGAACGTCGTATGTTTCGCAAATTCTTCAGGATGTATCCCTTCGATTGCAGTAATTTCAGAAACGACAGAGCGTACGTTTCGAGGTTTTCCTGGTTTTTTGTTTTTTGATTTTTTTTGGACAACAGTGGTCGTAAGTAATTGCCCAGCTCGAAGTGGATATTCTTCTTTCAAAGAAGCCGGAATATAGGGGTCACTGTCTTTGCTTACAGGGCCATTATTCCATTGGCGAATACGACCCTCATGTGGGGTTTCCCAATCAAGGATGCCCGTAACTGTTTCAGTTTGTTGCGTGTCTGCCATGTAGTGCAATCAATTCCCAGATGATTCCCGATAGAGGAAATTATACCGTAGTCATCCGGATAAGGTGACTGCAAGTTGACCTGCAATGCGGGCATTGTTACAAAGGAGTTCAATGTTTGCGATAAGAGAAGCACCAGAGGTAATTTCAGCCAATGCTTCAAGCAGGTAAGGCGTGCGGGTGATAGAAGGCATGCCTGTTTCAAGCCAGGCATGTTCAGCTTGTGCGAGTGCTTCTTCCAAACTCCCTCTATCTAAAGCGACTGTATTTGGCACAGGTACGCCTGCAAGAATTGCAGACTTCAAGTGTAAGGTATGCCAATGAATGTTGCACGTGTTTGCTAGTTCCTCAATAGAACTTGCACATGCAATTTTAGGGTCAAGTGCACCGCTGTTCTCTATGAATGTTGGAAATCGATCGCACTGCATGCCAAGGATTGGCACACCGATTGTTTCAAGCGCTTCAACAGTAGCGTGCAAATCTAAAATTGATTTCGCTCCACTTGCTACTACGCAGGTTGGTGTTGTCGCAAGTGCTGTTAGGTCTGCCGATACATCGAGACGATTCGCCCAATTTTGGTGAATTCCTCCTATGCCTCCAGTTGCGAATACTCTGATGGGATTGTCTGGGTTCGCAAGTTTGCAACCCAGTAAAGTCGCAGCAACAGTCGTGCCTGAAGATTGCTTTTGGCGCATCGCATTGGCGAATGTTGCATAGGAAACTTTTGTTGCGGTTTCGTCATGTGCCAGTTCGTGCAATTCATCTTGCGTTAAACCAATAATAAACTTGCCACGAAGCATGCCAATCCAAACGGCGATAGCTCCAGTTGAAGCAACTGCATGAGTCATTGCCTTTGCAAGTGCCCAGTTAATCGGCAGAGCTTCATCAATACACGACGGGCAACTGCCAAACGAATCATTCCATTGCGTTCTAGGTAAGCCAGCAGTCAACACTGCAGTTTCAAGCGCAACAATCGGCGAATTAGATTGCAGAGCCTTTGTTACTTGTTCAGAAACAACGAGGGTCATCGCCTACGTGTGCGTACTCTGCCGCCCATGCTTTTCTTAGGCAAGCCTTTTGGCACAATTCCGCCAGGGAAACTTGAGGCATCTTTGCCTTCTTGTTCACTTGGTACGTCTACTTTTGAGCGGCTTTTCCCTTGGCGAGAGTCTTCAATTCGCTTTTCTTCTTGTTGTTTACGTTCCTGTACAAATCGTGGCTCAGGACCAGGTTTGAAGTCTGGATATTCCTTAATGGTAATTTCTACATTGGTGAGGGCTTCAATTTGTGTGAGCAGTTGTCCTTGTTCGGGCGTAACAAACATCCAACCAATGCCTTTTCGTCCGGCACGAGCAGTTCTGCCAATACGATGGACATAGACTTCAGGATCTTCTGGGACATCATAATTGACAACATGCGTAATGTTTTCAACATCGATACCACGTGATGCAAGGTCTGATGCGATAAGAACACTAAGTTTCCCATCTCGTAGTTCCTGCATAACACTGTTGCGTTTACTTTGTTGCAAATCGCCGTGGATTGCAGCCGCATCAATGTTTTTATTCTGCAAGAATCGAGTCAGCTTGTCTACTGTTGCTTTCGTTTTACAGAAAATGAGCGTCATGGGAGCTTTTTCATGAGTAAGCAAGTGATGCATTAAACGCTGTTTATCCCAAGGTTGTACGGGCAAGTATTCTTGCGTTACTTGCGAAACAGTCAAACTACCTGACGAGGATGTAACGTCAAGTTGCTGAGCGTCGTTCATATATTTTTTTGACAGGCGGTTAATCTCGTCTGAGATTGTTGCTGAAACAAAAAGTGTTTGGTGTTTTTGATGCATACCGCCAAGAATTTTACGTATATCATCGCGAAAGCCAATGTCGAGCATGCGGTCAACTTCATCAAGAATGGCAATCTTAATACGGTCGTATGGTAGATGCCCACGTTGATTCAAATCCATAACTCTGCCAGGAGTCCCGACAATGATTTGAGGTCGGTTCTCGAGCTTCTTAATTTGGGTGTTTATGTTCTGGCCGCCGTAGATGGGCACAGCTTTAAGATTTGTAAATTTTCCTAGTTGTTCTAGTTCAGCAGCAACTTGAATAGCCAACTCTCTTGTTGGCACAAGAATAAGAGAGCCATAGGCATCCTCTTCTTTGAGAATGTTAAGTGCCGGAAGGCCGAAGGCTGCTGTTTTCCCAGAGCCGGTTCTAGATTGTCCTAAGACATCTACGCCAGAGAGCGCCAGCGGGATAAGTTTAGCTTGAATAACAGTTGGGTTCGTAAAACCAGCTTCAGCAACGCCCTTTTGCAATTTGTCGTTTAGGCCGATAGCTGCGAACGATTGCTCTATATCAAAGATTTCAAGATCAATTTTAGGTGTAGTCATTTGTTTCCGATTGATCTGGTGATGAGATCGATTTGAGGACGATAAAACTGTATTATAAGAGTTAATGGATTGAATAAGGGGGATAAGGGAAAAATTGCAAGGATGCACACATTTCGAAAATTACAGCACAGCATGGTTCAGGTTGATTTAGGGGCTATAGAACACAATTGCATGCGAATCATGGAAAATATTGGCGAGGATTGCCAGTTGTGCGCAGTTGTAAAAGCAGATGGGTACGGCTTGGGTGCAACAAAGATTGCTCATACGCTTGAGCAGTTTGCTGGGCTTCTTGCTGTGTATAGTCCCGATGAAGCTGGTGAGTTATTGGTAACTGGTGTATCCACACCAGTACTCATTCTTTCGCCTGTGTATGGAATGGACCGTTACCATCCAGTGTACGCAGGGCTTGCAACTAAAAAAGTCCAGCTTGTTGTGCATGGAGTTGAGCACCTTGAATCTATAATCTCACTTGCTAAACGAATACGTACACCGATACAAGTGCAAGTCAAAATAGATACCGGGCTGCATCGAGGTGGTTGCTCGATTGCAGAATGTACACCCCTTGTACATACGATTATAGATCATCCATTACTTGAATTGACAGGCATCATGACGCATTTTATCTCTGCCGTGCACGATGAAGCACTTACAAGGGAGCAGCATAATCGTTTTGCAAATGCGTTGCACTCTCTTAAAAAACCATTACCAGCAAACTGCCTTGTGCACGAAGCGAACACTGCAGCAATGGTGCAGTGGAATTGGACACACCTAAACATGGTACGGGTAGGGCTCGCGTGGACAGGTGTTGTTCCAAACGGTATTGCACCATTGGCTAACATGCGCCCAGTTGTAACCTGGAGGACACGAGTGGCGCATGTTAAACAAGTAAAATCTGGCGAACACGTCGGATATTCTGGTAAATGGACTGCGAAGCGGCCGTCACGCATTGG
>JABJDN010000098.1 GCA_018665385.1 Phycisphaerae bacterium
AGGCATATCTACTTCAGGCATTTCGTATTGAATCATCATGACATCTCTGCCCACTAAACTTACAATTTCACTATCGAAGCTCGGATCAGAGTTAGACATCTCCGTCATTTCATTGACAAGCTCACCGTATAATTTCTCTTCCAGTTCAATCATAGCGATACCGCCAAGGCCAACAGTTCCACTTTCAAAATCGATAACTGGGTACAGTGCCGCACCAGCGTAACCGCTTGGTGGCGTAACATCCTCTGATGAAATACCCATTGCGTCGCAAAGGCTTTCGAAAGCCGAGCCAGCGTTAGAAGCGTAATCTACATTAAATTCACTACATACAGCAGCACAGATTTTATCGCAAGCACCTGCTGTTTCTAATTTTGACAGTACATCGCCAATATTTGTTGCTGAAACAAATGCAATTGTCGTGTCTGGGGCTGCCTGTTGGATTGTAATATCTGAAACAAGTAATGATGAAATTGTCAGTGTAATTGTTGTAAACAAAGTAATAACTCCTAAATGTGTATTATGTTTTTAGTTCGCTCCATAGTATATTAGAAATCATGCTGGCCATCTTTCAGCAAAGGAGAGATGCCATTTTTAGCGCGCTCGGGCGGGGCGTGATAGAGATGCCCCGCATTTGGATTCTTTGAATCGTACGCAAATGCCTCTCGGTTCCGAATGAAATCTTTGACATACCGTGTGGGAATAGCGAAGTTAAGAGATTCTGCAGCAGTGATTCCCATATTTGTAATGCCGACTACTTCGCCCTTGCTATTAAACAAAGGACCTCCTGAATTACCTGGGTTAATAGCAGCATCTGTTTGAATATAAGTCAATCCGTCGAAGGAACGTTGTTTCGTAGAGATGACGCCTTGACTCATCGAACGCTCAAGACCTAAGGGATTACCAATTGCAAACACTACTTGACCAACTTCAATATCTTCTGCACTTTCTAACACCGAAAAGTCAAAAGATTTATTATCTGGATGTTGCAACTTTAATAATGCCAAGTCAAGATGATTATTTACAGCAATAATGTCTACATCTTCGATAGTTGTTCTTTTCAGTGTGCCGTCAGGTTGGGGAATCCAAACAGTTGCACGAAGGTCCGTTTCGCCTTGGATAACATGCGCATTAGTTACGGCGAATCCTTCCTCATTGAGAAGAACACCAGAGCCTAGGCCACCAGGCGTTGAGACTTTTATAACTGAAGCACCTACAAGTTTCGCTTGATCTGTAGGAGACCGCTCAGGCAGTTGCGTTGTTGTTCTAAACAAGTTCGCAGTGTCAATTTCTACACTTTGTGTAGTCGCATTTGAATCATCTATATCGACTGATTCAACTTGACTCATATTAATCGTAATAAGTTCAGGACCGATGTCGACCCAGATTTTGTTATCTGTTCTTTTAATAATTTCACCATGAATTTCGCTCCCGCTCGTCAAAACGATAACATCAGCATTAGCGTTTACTGAAATGAGGAAAATAAAGGCGTACGACAAAGTTTGAAATATACGTGTATTCATAGAAGTTCTCCAGAGGCACTATACCCCCAAGGATTGCTCCCCTGTTAGCATGCACCATTAATTAATAGGATTACAACAATGCAAACTTTATTCTTAATACTTTCACTATTTGCTTTTTCAATTGCAAGCCCTGTCTTTGCACAATCGGAAGACTCTGAACTTGGAGATTACTTTGGTTTTAGTGAGATAGAGATTATTAAAATTGGTGACGATCCAGGTCCAATGTACACAGCAGATATTAATAGCGATGGATTAATGGACATCCTAGTAATTAACAATAGGAAAAGCCGTATTGATATCTTGCTGCAAAAGCCTGGTGCTTCACCTGAAGATGCAGTAGAACCTACACACGCAAACGAAATTCCAGAACACTGGCGTTTCGAAAAGAAACGCATTATGGTTTCACATAACGTTTCTGGCATTGCGCTGTATGATTTCAACGACGATGGACGCATAGATGTCGTCTATGCGGGCAACCCTACGTACGTCGTTTTTATGGAACAACTGCCTGACGGCACATTTAAGAAAAATCGTACCCATCGAGTTAAAAATATCAGTGCTAATCGAACAGCTTTTTCAATTTCGGATGTCATCGGAGATGAAAAACCTGAACTCATTACAATTGTTGGCGGCAATATAGAATTGTTTCCTATAGACGGCAATGCAATTGGAAAACCTTTCGTGCTAGCAACCGAAGATCGATTAATAGCTTTTGAGTTGGCAGATTATGTAGGTAATGGTTTAACGGACATTGCTGGACTAGTTCCAGACAGCAGCGAACCAGTTCGATTATGGCTCTCAAAGAAAGACGCCTCAGGTAAGACTATGGGTCCTCAACTACGTTTCGAAATGCCATCGCTACGAGAATTTGCATCAGTGAATTTTGGGAAAAACCAAGCATCTAAGATGGCAATTATTGAACGCGCATCTAGAAGAATAGTTCTATACGAGGTCGATAGAGAAACAATAGAGTCTAGTGGTGACCGAGAAGCATCTATCGAGATATATCCGTTTCTAGGGAGTGGCGCACGTGAACAGTTAATTACTGATGCGAATAATGACGGGCTTCTAGATGTAGTCGCTACAAATCCATCGGATAATACAGTTGTGGTGTATGAACAAATACATGGTGAGGGTTTACATTCCGGCGTATCTTCTCCAACTCTCACATCAGTTGGATCCATCGCTGTTGGTGATTTAGACAACGATGGCACAGATGATTTATTCGTACTCAGTGAAGACGAAGGCGTTGTAGGAAAATCACCCCTTGATAACTTGATGATACCTTTCCCTCAGCCTATTCCTTTCTCTATTGGCAACACGCCTGTTTCACTTTCAACCGTGACTTTAAATGGAGAAGCAAAAGTCGTAGTAATTTCTAAAGACAAGCGTAACTATCTCATAGATGTCATTAGCAATAAAGGCGAACTACATACAATTGACTTAGGTTCATTGAGTCGAGGACCTGACAAAATTATCGGTTTTGATGCTGACCAAGACGGTAATACAGACTTGCTCATACTGACTCGGGACAAGCCAATGAAATTATTGCATTCCACTGAAGAAGGATTCGTTGTCCTAGACGATAGCGCAATGGGACAATACGGATTAGTCCGAGCGGCAAGTGGTACAAATACCATTCTTTCTGATGTAGATAACGATGGGCTTAATGAACTTCTCATTGCAGACGACAATTATGTTCGCGCGGTACGATATGAGCCACTGCCTGCAGAAGGGGTTAGTCCAGGTTGGCAAGTTGTGAATCAAGTCAATTTAGAAGATGGCGGTTCCAATCTTGTTTCGATTGCTCAAAGCGAGGGGTCTATCTATGTTGCAGACAACGAAAACGAAAGAATAGTTCTTATTCAAAATATTGATGATGCGGGCTGGAAAGAACAAGAGAGTTTGTATGTACATGGCTACGACTTGGGTCCAATTTACTCCGGAGATTTTACTAGCGATGGTGTAGATGACATAGTCGCTATGAACAGTGCTGGCTTTGCAATTATTCAAATAGAAGGCGAGCGAATCGCTCTAAACGAATTGCAATCATGGAGAAGCGATAACGAACGTCGCGTTCAACATGAGTTAGCTGTTGGAGATGTGAATGCTGATGGATACAGCGATATTGTCTCGCTTGATGCTGGCGAACAAATGCTTGAAATATTTACATTCGCAGATTCTGGAACAATGCTCTACGTAACTGGATTTAAGATTTTTGAGTCACGAATATTCTCTGGCGGTGAGCCAAGAGAATGGCAACCTAGTCAAATCATCATTAGCGATTTATCAAACGATGGCAAGCAAGACGTGCTCTTGCTTGCGCATGACCGGTTAATTTTATACAAACAATAATTGTTTATCGTTGCGATATAGCGATGTATTCTTGTTGGTGCGGCCCGACGTAATCGCAACGAGGTCTAATTAAGCGGTTGTCCTCAAGATACTCAAGGCAGTGTGCTGTCCAACCCGACACTCTACTCATTGCAAACAATGGCGTAAACAAGTCCAAGTCTATTCCAAGTGAGAAATATGTTGTTGCAGAATAAAAATCGACATTTGGATAGATGCCCCTGCTTCCAACTTCGCGATCCATAATCTGTTCAATACGTTTGCTTAGCTCAAACAACTCTGTATTTCCAGTATCTTCAGCGATACCTTCTGCAAAAGTCTTTAAATATGTTGCTCTTGGGTCATATGCCTTATAAACACGGTGGCCAAACCCCATAATTTTGTCTTTCTTAGCAAGTTTATCCATTACGTACTCTTCAACAGAATCTAGTCCTTCAATTTCTTGAAGCATAATCATCACCACTTGGTTTGCTCCACCATGCAGAGGACCTTTCAATGTACCTATTGCCGTTGTGACTGCAGAATACATATCGCTCAGTGTAGAGATAGTTACGAGTGAAGCAAAAGTGGATGCATTAAACCCATGATCCGCGTGAAGAATAAGGCATATGTCCATTGCTCTTGCCATGCGTTCAGTAGGTTTTATGCCGTTTAGCATATATAAGAAATTTTCTGATAATGAAATTGTTGCATCTGGGCGAACAAGATCAAGCCCTTTACGATGCCTGTCAAAACCCGCGATAAGAGCTGGCATTTTTGTGAGCATTGCTAACGATTTACGAGCATTTGCTTCTTCGCTCGGGTCATCAGCGCCTGGGTCTTCAAGTGACAATGCTGATGTAAGTGTGCGCAATGCATGCATTGGACTTGCATCTCGAGGTAGCGACACAATGATGTCCCACATTCTGTCAGACAAATCATAGTTTGTTCTAATTTGTTCAGTGAACTCAGCGAGCTCAGAACGACTAGGTAATCGTTTATTCCAAAGAAGAAAGGTTGTTTCTTCAAAAGTACTGTTACGAGCCAGATCGTCAATATCGTACCCAACGTATTCCAGCACGCCATTTTCGCCATCAATAAATGAAAGCGCAGACCGTGCGACAATTGTATTAACCAGACCGATATCTGTTTGCATCTCTTGCATCGTATTGCTCACTAATGAGCCTCCTTTGTTTTTGTGCTCTTCCGATTTTGCTTGTGGTAGTAATCCATAAGCAATTATCTATTTTAGCACATTCCAGATGGAATCCAAGTCTACAATACGAAAATGCTGATTCCAATTGGTACAAACGTAGAACATCGAAGGTACCCGACGGTTACATATTGGCTCATCGGCATCAATATCTTGCTTTTTGCTGCCCAATGGGCAATCGGAAGGGCTGGCGGTGTAGATTCATCGAACTGGTTGGTGCAATACCTTGCTTTGCTTGAATTTGACGGACAACTGTCACGTTCAAATTTTCATTATCTATCACTTATCTCTTACCAATTCCTACATGCAGATTGGTGGCACATTATTTTTAACATGATTTTCCTATTGCCATTTGGAAAAGTAGTTGAAGATAGATTTGGCCACATTGGATTCTTGCTGTTCTATCTTGGATGTGGCGCTTTTGGTGGGTATGTGCACACATTGCTGCATAGCAACCCTGTGATTGGAGCGAGTGGCTCTGTTTGTGCAGTAGTAGCAGCTTTTGTTGTACTTGCACCGAAAACCAAAACGCACGTACTTCTCGTGTTTTTCATTATTGGAGTGTATTCAATTCCAAGCATGCTTCTTGTTGCTTTCTTTATTGGAATTGATGTATTCAGTCAACTTGCTAGTTTACTTGGGCAAAACTCAAGCAATACTGCATGGGTAGTTCACCTTTGTGGATACGCTAGTGGGTTTTCCATTGCGTTTATTGCACTTCACTTTGGCTGGGTGACTTCATCCGAATATGATTTACCGTATGCTTTTAAACAATGGAGAAGGAGAAGGCATTTTACGTCTGTGACTTCATCTGCCGTTAAGAAAATAAAAACTACATATACTCCAAACGAGTTACTTCGCGTTAGTATCGCGGAAAAAGCAATGCAAGGAAATGTAGAAGAAGCCCAAGCAGAATATGACCAAGCGATAGCTAAAGATTCATCGTTCATTGCTGATGCTCGTACTTTGCATACATTAGCGACGAACCTTATTAAACAAGGCGAACTAGCACAAGGCATATTATTGTTTGAGCAATATCTTGCTCACTACAAACAAGCAAAAGATCGAGGAGAAGTAGCGTTGCTACTTGCTGCAAAATATATTCGTGTATTGGGCAATAAAAAACGCGGCAAGAAATTATTACAAGAATATTCAGCATCTTTCCCACCCGAACATGCACAGTTGGCAAACACACTAACCAAGGAAGCAAATACATGAATACTACTTGGTTAACAGATAATAAAACTACATTTATAAAAGTATGTGGCTTACGAGAAGAAGAAAGTGTAGATGTTGCAGTAGGCTCTGGAGTGCACGCAATCGGATTCGTATTTGTGCCCTCTTCTCCAAGATTCATCGAACGGGAAGAAGCCGAACAATTGATTTTACAACTCCCAGACGAAGTAATTCCAGTAGCAGTACTGCAAAATGCACCTTCACTAGCACAATATTCTACATGGAAGGGATGGCTTCAACTGTGCGGTGATGAAAGTATTGAGACTGTTGAATCGGCCCCGTGTCCTGTCATTCGCGCCATTGAGTGGGATGAAACTGCAATCCGTACGTGGGACGCGTGTTCAAATGTACAAGCAATACTGGTTGACGGTTCAACTGGGGGTCGTGGAACTCGATTCGATGTGCAAGCATTAGCAACTATTATCCCATCGTTGAACAAACCTATCATTATTGCAGGCGGGCTTAATCCAGAAAATGTCCAAGAAGTGATCCAACTAGCAAATCCGGCGGGCGTCGACGTAAGCAGTGGAATTGAATCCTCGCCTGGTATCAAAGACTCTAGAAAAATTTGCTCGTTTGTACAAGCAGTCGTTGAAGTCGATTAATCCACAAGCTCTTTTGTTTTTTCAACAAGTGTAATTTCTTTAATCACTAAGGAATCGTCTATTGCTTTTGTCATATCCCACAATGTCAACGCGGAAACACTCACTGCAGTAAGCGCTTCCATTTCAATCCCTGTTCTTCCAGTTACAACAACAGTTGATCGAATACGAATTGTGCAATCTGATATCTTTTCAAATTGAACATCTACGTATTCGATTGGAAGTGGATGACAAAGAGGAATCAGGTTACCGCACTGCTTCGCTGCTTGGATTCCAGACACCCGCGCAACTGCTAGGGCTTCACCTTTGGGCAAATCAGATCGAAGAATAGCGTCAATAGTTTCCGCTTTGGCACAAAACAAACCTTCTGCGAGAGCTGTTCGCAACATAGGCGTTTTGGATGAAATATTTACCATGCTGGCTTTTCCATATTCATCGAGATGCGTCAATTGATTGCTCATATATGTTCCTTTTCATAAACCACTTTACCGGCTTGAATAGTCATTGTTACCGTTGGCTTTGTACTCTTCCAATTGCATTCTAGTGGATTACAATCTAGAACCACTACATCCCCTGCAGCACCATGAAGCAAATGACCTATTGCATTGTCTTGCAGAGATATACCCGCGTTTACAGTAGATGCAACCAGTGCTTCATGTGGTGTAAGTCCATTTAGTATAGAAACTTGCATTGCTTCAAGTGGATGTGGTGGTGCTATAGGCCAATCTGACCCAAAAGAGAGGTTTGCACCACCGTCGATCATCCTCCTCCAATTGTGCATTTCACGTGAGCGTTGCGTTCCCAGTGCAACTGGTGCGATACAACAGTCGTCCACCTGATGCAGTGGCTGAACGCCGAACCAACGGTTCTTTAACCGATACATATCTTTTTCCGCGATACATTGCCCATGCTCAATTCTAGCAACCACTGATTCAGGGATAGAAGAGAGTTCCAACAATGCTAAGCCAACAGCTTCGTCGCCGATGGCATGCATAACGGGTGCAAGGTCGCATTTAAGAACTTGTGCAATCCAGTTTGATAACTGACCGTTCGAGGCATGACTTGCCCAAACACCGCGTGAATCATCGTCAAGCCATGGCTTGTACATTTTGGCACTTCTAGAACCAAGGGTGCCATCAAGAAACGTTTTTACGCCAATCACTTTGAAGAATGAATCTTGTTTGGTAGAGTCAAGCAATGAAATGAACCTTGTGTCGGGTTCGTCTAAACACATCACAAAACAGCGAAGTTGTTTATCAGCTTGCACATGGGCTAGAACTTCAATAGCTTCATTCAGATGTTCCATAGTGCCAACAGAGGTAACGCCATGCGCATGAAGGTAGGAAATTGAACGATCAACGGCTGATTTTTTATCTTTCAAAGTTAACTTAGGAATAAGAGGAATAACATGATGAAACAGAACATCTTCCTTCACAATTCCTTCGGAAAGATTTGCTCCCCCTGGTAGTTTCTCTAGCTCGCGTACGTCGAGCAGACTTAACAATGCGTCGTTACAAATTGCTGTATGAAAATCGTTTCTGTAGCACAGTACTGGCTTCGTACACTTCGGTAACCAATTCATAGTAGGAGATGATCCCACTTTTTCTTCCGTCCAGCCCGATGCGAGTAACCAAGGCGTATCGGCTTCTATACCCTGCGTAAGCTTTTCTCGAAACTCTGTTTCTGATGTGCAACCAGAAAGATCAATTCCAAGGCCCGTGGAACAATAAATAAGATGCATATGAGAATCGATTAAGCCCGGAATTGCGGTCGAACCAGAAAGATCAATTTGGATTGCTTCCTCTTGCCCATGTGCCTTAGTATCTACAACAATCCCATTTGAAATCGTGAGATCTGTGGTAAATGTTCCATTTACAGGGTCTCGTAAGATATTTCCATTATAAAGATGAATTGTTGTACTCATGTTGGTTACTCTACTAGACCGAAAGTAAAATCAACGCACCCTTTCTAAGAAGAAAAGTCCTTATTACTCCGATGACTAGATTGTATTCCATTTTGCCTCTTCTGCTTGCAAGCACAGCTTGCGAGCAAAGCCCCTCGAATAAACCTGCGCCAATTTCTGCTGCGGAAGTTACTACACCAATCATTGATCCTAATTCTTCGAGCACATCTCTTCTTGACGTCGACCAGAAATCGATGAGCGATAAAATTGATGGTTTTACGCAAACTCCACCTGTAGATAATTCGATTATTACAATTCAAGAATATGCCATAGACAAGCCGGCTACGTGGTTCTGGGTACCACCAAAATCTCTTATTGTCAGCGAAAATTATGTTGTTCCGAGCGTTGGCAAAAATGAATCTGCCCTATTTTCTGCCACCTTTTTTAACGAAGGCGAAGGCGGACACTTTACAGAAAATATTGAGCGTTGGAAATCTATGTTTAGAAATAATGAAGGCGCACCTATCAAACCTGAAATAGTGGTTATTGAAGTAAACGGGCACGATGCTGTAGTAGCAGAATTCCATGGAGAATATATGGGAGC
>JABJDN010000116.1 GCA_018665385.1 Phycisphaerae bacterium
ATATGAATATGAGGGTCAATATAAACCATTACTCTGCTGGCGGCACAGCACCGCTCGCACCCTTCGTTCCAGCACTCTCGATTGGTTCAACACTCAGGTCGCTCAGTAAAAGCAATATGCGTTCAGTGCGGCCAACTTCGTCAGTAAGAAGTTCTTGAATACATGTTTGCATTGCTTCTATTCGGAAATCAGGCGTGCCGCCTTCGCTGCGATCAACTCTGTCAAGGAACGCAGCGATATCTAATACTTTTGCGCGATGCTCTTGAAAGTATCTATCGATGATTTCAGATTTGTTCATGGGGTTCGATGGCATAACAACTCATGATTCTACATGAGTTTTTCGATTGCCTGTCGAACAATGTTGACATCAAGGGCATGAATATCAATTGGTTGTTCGAAACCTTCGAGCATAAGCAACGTTAATGTCCCGCCAAGGTGCTGTCTAAACTCTTCTATGCCATCAAGAAGTATCGGGTTTTTGAGTTCTTGGTGGCTTGTTGGAAACCCAAGTTTCTGCAGCAATGAGATAATGCGTTCAGCAATTTCATTTTCTAACAAACCTAATGCCACGCTACATCTAATATCTACAGCAAGACCTATTGCAACTGCATCGCCATGTGAAATTTGAAAATCTGCTAACTGTTCAAGTTTATGTGCAGCCCAGTGCCCAAAGTCTAGGGGTCTAGCCTCTAAGCGTTCGAATGGGTCTCCGCCATTTGTAATGTGATGTAAGTGGAGTGTTGCTGATTTTTGCAAGACAGAATTCATTTTTGCAGTATCCCTTTGAAGCAGGGCATCGGCGTTGCGTTCAATTTCTTCAAACAACGCAGTATCTTTTATCAGAGCAACTTTCACTGCCTCGCTTAATCCAGCCCGCCAATGCTCATCTGGCAACGACTTCAGTAATGTTGAATCGTTGACTACTGCGAATGGCGGGTCAAAAACGCCAATGAAATTTTTCTTGCCAAACAGATTCACCCCGTTTTTCACTCCTACACCGGAATCGCCCTGCGATAGAGTTGTTGACGGCACACGGATGAGTGGAATGCCTCTGTGCCCAATAGACGAAGAAAATCCTACTGCGTCTAGCACAGCACCACCACCAATGACAAGTATGCATGACCTTCTGCAAATACCATTTTCGTCTATCGATTCTAAAACAGAGTTGACTGCGTTAAGATCGTTTTTAGAATCTTCACCGCCCGGCAAAACAAGAACGTCCCCGCAAACACGTTCTTCACGTCCGCGCCAGGCATCCAACACTTCAATAAATTCTGGGTTCGTGTCAGCGAGGCCTTTGTCAAGAACAGCAAGAATACGAACTGGTTGAAGTTCTTCAATCAGCGTATCAATCTCGTTACCTACGTCGAAGGCACGTTGCGCAAATCGCAAGCGGTGCGTCCATTCAATGGAAAACGAAGCATCGATGGAATCGATCATGGTTGTCCCCCGTTAAGTTCGATTGTGGGGGACCAGTCGAGCCAGTCGGTATCTACTTTTGATGCAATAGCAAACGCATAGCCTTCTGGTGCTTCATCGCCTGGATTGGTTGGGGTTGCAAAAGCGATTCCACCTTTAATCCAAGAGGTGAGTGGCCCAGCGTGCAAATCGATGCCGAGTAAGTCTGCATCGAGGCTGATTCCACTGACGTTCCAGAATTGTGTATTCGTTCGAATCAGCGGAACGTATTTTGTTTTTACATTGCACGTAACTCGTACCGTTGAAGAATCATTTGAGAGGTCTAACTTTGAAACTTGTCCGACCTCAACTCCTCTGTAATACAACGGTGCTCCAACAGTAACGTTGTCAGCAGAATTCGATACGAGTGTGAATTGTTTTCCTGAGAACGAAATCCCTTTTTCTGTTCCGATGAATGAATAACAGGGTTCTCCGCCATTCGGTAGGACTTCTATATACCTTGGTCCAGCAATAGTGTCTAAGCCTTCTACGCCTTGCAATGAAACAGATGGTTGCACGACCCACCATAGAGAATTTTTCTTTGCTAATACAGTTGCAGAGGTGGCTAATCGTGCATGCACCTCAACTCTAGATGTATCACTGGACAATTCAATAGATTCGACCCTACCAACGATTGTTCCTCTAAACATAACTGGAGAGTCAACTGTAAGTCCACCCGCATCTTCAAAAGACACAGTAATAAGTGGCCCAAGATTAGCTAGCCACTGCATAAACAAGAGAACTGTGATCACGATTGCAATAACTGGTACGAACCAGCTAAACGATAATCTACTCTTCGATGCTTCTCGAATAATTGCAGTAGAATCGTTTGTCATTCACTCGCCTCAGTTTTCCACAAAAGACGAGAGTCAAAATTCGATGACGCTACCATCGTTAGTACAACAACAGCACAAAAAGCAACGAGCCCAAGTTGTGGAGCCACAGTAGCAAGAGCACCTAGTTTCACGAGGGCAACAAGAATTGCCACAAGGAATACATCGAGCATCGACCAGCGACCGATGGCTTCAATGAGTCTTAACAAATATGAATTTCGTGTTGATTGGCTGTTCTTCCAAGTGGCGCACAAGTAAAGCAAACCAGTGATTTTTGCAAGGGGAATTCCGATTGAGCAAAGAAGAACTAATACAGCAATACCCGGTGTGCCGCTTTTCCATAACGCAACACCGCCTTGCCAGATGGTGCTTTTTGTTTCGTACCCAAATTTTGACATAGATAGTATTGGTAACACATTCGCGGGGATAAATAAAATTAATGCTGAAAGAGAAAATGCCATCGTTCTTTGCACCCCGCGTGGTACATGGCTGCACATACTAGAGTTGCACTGAAAACAAAATGCTTCTGTTCCTGCAGGGGTGCTTGGCATTTGTTGCCTAGCGCCGCAGTGGGTACAGGAGAGCCAGTTGTTTTGTTCTTGGGGACTAGTTATTGACAAGTGAACAGCCGTCTAGCGTAAATGAATTTGACGAAAATAAACCAGAAGCAAAACATTGACCCCGCACAGTCACGATTGCGCCGTTGCTTACGCTACGCCCGCCGCCGATAAAGTCTGCAATAGAGGCATCAAAAACACAAACGACCTGAGAATCATCTTGCTTGATTGTTACTGTATAGAGGTCATCATCTGTGAGTGAGAATGCAAGGACTTCACCTGACAACTCAATTACAGCACCTGAATACTTTGAAGTGTTGTCATTATCACTAAAAGAAGCTTCAAGCATTTGAATATTTGGCTTCTCGATATGGGACTGCTCTACTTGAGATACGATTTTTGACGCACGTTGGTTTTGGCTCAAACTACCTGTTGAATTGCATCCGGTAATAAGGAAGAGTGACACGACGAGGGTAAAGTGATTGAAATACATATAAGGGGTTCTCCTGCTACTAGGGATGATATCAGCCTCCCAGAGTTCCACCAATTGGAATGACGCTCCTCTTTGGAGTATTCCGAACAACCTGACGCAACCTTGGGAATTCTATTCCTAGCCTTACGGGGTCTCCGTGGATTGTCGAAGGGTAGAGGCGGTGCATTTGATTGCGCCTTGGTAACTGCAGACAAGGACGGAATCCTCTGATTCTCCATGTGAGCTACGGTTGCTACACAAAATTTTGTTACAAATTTCCCAAAAAAAGGCGGATTCTGGCATAAAAAAGCCGTTTTTGCATTTTTTCCAATAAACGGTTCACAACTGACCCCCTATTGCCCTACGAGGTGCACCTGTTGAGATGTTCTCAACCATGAACTTTACCCCTCACCCTATTCGGAGCTTGTAATGACAACCCTGCCACTGATGCTCGCCAAGACCGCGACATCCCTCATCGTTTCCTTCGCCCCAGCTACTTCACCAATCGCAGATTTCAACGACGACGGTGTTGTGAATTCATCTGACCTAGTTGCACTAACTAGCACATTGGGATTAACTTGCGAAGGCAATTGCCCAACTGACTTAAATCTAGACGGACTTGTTGATACTTCTGACCTCATGATCCTTGTCGAACAATGGGGATCAGTTCCAAATTGGCAGCCCCAAGAACAAGAAGAAGCACCTGCACCTGCTACTAGTTCACCACGTGATCCAAATAGAGACATGAGCTGGCAAGGGCAAGCACCTGTTCTTCTAGATGCAATTTACTACGACCAATACACAAAACTTTTCAGTCATGGTGGCTACAGCCGTTGGCACAATGCGGAAGAATATAACCAAGGCGAATTTACACAAGCTTGGGCTCAAGAAAATAACGTTGCAGTGCAGCCAATGGTATACGGTGCAGTGGACTGGGATCACAACGGTACATTGAGTGCAGAGGATAAAGCAAACTTCATTATCTGGCTTGATGAAACCATTCCTGCAGATTACGACGGTCCCATTTGCCTAGATCTAGAAGGTACTTTGTGGAGCGTGCTCGATTCGTCTAACCAATTAGTTATGGATGTTGCAATCGATGCTTACGTTGAGCAAATCGAATTCGCAAAAGAACTTCGCCCAAATGCTAAAATCGGTTTCTGGGGTTTTCCTAAGAAATCACATACAAAGCTAAATAGCACTACGGCATCAATTGACCGTTTGCTCGACGCTTGCACAGCTATTTTTCCAGACGTATACGAAAACAACCCTGGCGGTTTTGATGCGCCGCGACTCCGTACTCACATCGAGAGTACTATCGCCATGGTAAACGGTGAAATTCCTGTTTACGCGCAAGTGTCACCACGATACAAAGTAGATTCAACTGGATATCGCTACTTCCACGATCATGATGAATTCATGCGAGATCAGGTTCAATCAGCACTTGATGCAGTATGGACTGATGCAAACGGCAAAGAGCACAAGGTTAACGGCATTGCATTCTGGGAAGCGTACACATACATCTCTCAGTACACAGAAGGTTGGTCAGAAATGTCAATGACTGAACGTAAAGCTGCATGGGATTCAGTAGATAATCTACACATCGAATACCTTGAAGGTATGAAAGAATTAGTTGACGCTAGTGCAAGTACTTACCCTTCGCAAGAAGAAGATACAATCGAAGTTACAGTTTCAAGCAACAGCAACGCTGCAGCAGAAGCAAAAGAAATAGCAGTTGCCACACTTAAGGCAGCAAAGGTACAGCAACAAGCAGTATTGGTTCGAACAATCCATTCCTTAAACACTTCAATGGTTGCAACAACTTCGAGTTACAAAAAATCAGCTAGTTCATACCGATCAGCACGAAACAATTGGTCAAAAGTACGTCGAACATTTAGCCGAACAGCTCGAAAATTTGGACGAAATTCAAGTCAATACAAAAAAGCATACACAACGTACAAAACAGCACGGAACGAAATGCAAAGCGCATCAAAAGAGTACCAAGAAGATCGCAATGAATTCAAAAGTGCTCGAGCAAGCATGAACCAAGCGAAACAACAATGGAAAACAGCAAACGAAGGATGGTCAGAAATGGCAGCAGCTGAAGCAACATTGCTTGCATCAAAATAAGTTCCTCTCCCTTGGCAGGGTAGTAATTAAGAAAAGGTCGGCAATCTTGCCGGCTTTTTTTTTATTACCTTTCTTTATTGCCTCTGTGTACACCTCTGAGGTTACCTCAGAGGTGTACACAGAGGATGCCACAGAGGTTACCTCAGAGGTATCCTCTGTGGTGGAGAAGTTATGAGAAAAGAAAAAAGGCACCGCGATGCGGTTTATCATGTATTACGTGTTGCAAACTATCCTTGGTGCTTAGGCAGTATGTATTCATGGAGATTGAGCAGTATGCATTCTTGGTGAGTATGCAGAACTTATTTGTACTGATTATTTTTCAGGCGTTTCACAGCGGTTTCTTCGCCGTTTGCTGGAGAGCATTCAAGGCCGATTGGACCCTTGTAGCCTAGCGTCCTTAGTTCGTCGTACACACGCGGGTAGTAAATTTCACCTGTTCCTGGTTCGTGACGACCTGGATGATCGGCGACTTGTATATATCCAACTTGGTCAAAGCCGTCATGAAGTCGACCACATAAATCACCTTCACTGATTTGCATGTGGTACAGGTCCCAATTTATTTTTACCATTGGCGAGTCGACTTCTCTACAAATCCGCACGGCATCTTCACTTCCGTATAAGCAGTGCCCCTTATGGTCAACGCGAATATTCATCGGTTCAAGAATGAGCATGATGCCCGCTTCTTCTACGATCGGTTTTACAAGTTTTAAGCCGTCGATGATGTTTTGGTGCATTTCTTCTTGGGTCATGCCTGGCTGGTCGTTTCCGCCAACAACAGTCATCATTTTGCAGTCTAATTGTTTTGCAATTGCACAGGCCTCTGTAATTTTCTCAACAAACGCTTCGTGGTTCTTAGGATTGTTTAAACCAGGCGCAAATCCCCAAGCAGTAAATTGCGCAACAGTTATTCCACGCTCTTTGCATGCTGCAGCGATGGCATCGATATCTTTGTTTTCGTACGGCCAAAACTCAACGTGTGTAAAACCAGCATCTGCTGCAGCATGAATTCGTTCCACGAATGGTTTTTGCCACCACCACATTTCAATGTTTACAGCATAGCGTTCAGAAAATTGAGGAGACTGTTCTTCGGTTGGTTGGATTGCAAACATGGAAGTGCAGGCGAGTACGGCAAGAGTATGAATGAGCATTTGCTAAGTGTACACTTAGCAAGGACCCCAAGCGCCAACGATGGCTAATAGATCTGAAACATCGACGGTACCCGAGCCATCTACATCACCCACTCCACTGCCGCCCCAATTGCCAATTGCGGCAAGAACATCACTTACATTTACTGCGCCATCGTTATTCGTATCAGTTGGACATTCAATCGTACTAGGCGCGACTCTCATATACCCTTCTAAATAAATCCGATCAATATCAACATACTGCCACCCGAATGGCCACCCTGTATCTACATACACATCACCAAAGAAAACTTGGGTCACATCGTATTGCCCATACCCTTTTCCATTGATGTGCATTTTAAAATGAGCAGACAAATCAATGTCCCCATCCTCATCGGCATCTGTTTCGAGTGGTTCATCAAGGAGTGTTATTGGGGCTGGGCCATCTTCAATCCCTTTACCAAACCGAAACTCTGGATCTATATCGCCTGTTACGTCAGTGGGTCCAATGACAGCACCTAAAAACACAACATCGACTCCGACATATGTAATTTCATATTGGTATTCAAATTGATCTGAGTTTGGATCAACTGATGTTGGACTTACCCAATGCACATCTTCACCACCTGATGAAGCATTAAAATTCCATTGGACTTCATCTCCAGTGAATGCGGGAATCAACATACTTAGTGTTATTATTGGTATGAAACTCATTTGTACTCTCCTTGTGCGTTGTATCTATTTATACACTCCGTATAAAAGTACAGTCAGATTCACTTTATTTCTGTATCATTTACTATAAATGATACAAATACTCTTAAAACCTGCATTTTTCTTCCTTTTGCTGGCGCAGTGTAGTTTTACAGCTCCTACGCCCACCAATATACTTCAGCGAGTAGCTGTTACAGGAGCAAGTGTGAGTGCAGGATACGGATTAAAAACCCCACCAACAAAAGGCAATTTGGCTGCCTATCCTATGGATTTCACACATGTCATGGATGCCATGATTACAGTTCCGCACGATGAAGTTGGCGATTTCTGTGACCTTATGTTCTTCAGAAGTTCTCGAAAAAACGCAGCGGAGTACATTCAACAAATTGTTGCGTACAAGCCTACGCTTGTGGTAGGCATTGATTTTTTGTTTTGGTTTGGATACGGCTCTGTGCCAGATGGAATTGCCGAAGAAGAGCATCGAATGGAGAAACTAGAGTTTGCCCTCGACTTACTCGACACACTAGAAGTTCCACTGCTCATCGGAGACTTGCCAGATGTTCGAGAAGCAGTGGGGCGGTTGCTTTCACAAAGCCAAGTACCTAGTGAAGAAATATTACATTCGCTAAACAATCGCATTCACACTTGGATAGACTCGAAAGAAAATGCAACGCTACTTCCAGTACACGAGTACTGGAAATTGATGATGCAAGATAAAGAAATCACTGTATTAGGTACAACTTGGCCAGAAGGAACGAAAGATAGGTTGCTCCAGAAAGACAGTTTGCATATGACACGTGAAGGAACTGTGGTTTCGGGTTTACTGGTCGCAGAAATCATCGGAGGTGATGACTTTGAAACAGACGCAACAGTCATTCTTCTCAAAGCAGCAGCGCTTGCAAGGGCTAAGTAATTACTCTTCACTCTCAACAAGAAGTTCTTGGTCGATTTTTTCTAACTCTTTTAACTCTTTACCGCCCGAAGCATGCAAGTCGCTTAGTGTTTTTGCTCCAGGAGCGAGCCGCGTAGAAAAAGATCCTTGGGCTTTGTTAAATGCACCGGCTGCCTGCTGGATTTTTAATCCTACTTTTTCAAGGTGGTCTCGAAAGACGCTTAATCTATCAAAAAGTTCTTGGCCCGATTTTGCAATTTCCTCTGCATTTTTCGCAATAGATTCTTGTCTCCACCCATACGCGGTTGCTTGAAGGAGAGCTACGAGAGTGGCAGGGGATGTAATGAGAACATTGTTCTTCATCGCTCTTTCGTGCAAGTCTGGATCGCGTTCAAGGGCTGCGACTAAGGCGGATTCAACATTCACAAACATCACAACAAAATTAGGCGTGTGTTCAAATTGATTCCAATATTCTTTTTTTGATAATGCCTTTACATGCACCTCTACCATTTTTCGATGCTTCTCTAAATGGTCGCCAACATTATCTTTGTCTTCCATCGCGTTTAAATAATGTTCTAGTGGCAGTTTGGAATCCACAACAATTTGGCCGCCGCCAGGCAACTTCACAATCATGTCAGGGCGAAGTGTAGTATCGCCTTCGGTTGTTGTTTGTTCTGTAAAGTCGCAATACTCTGTCATGCCTGCAAACTCGACAACATTGCGAAGTCCAACTTCGCCCCATTTGCCTCGATGATCTGGGCGGCGAAGTGCAGTTTCTAAATTCTGTGTTTCGTGTTTCAGATCTTTGTTGATGTCGATGATGTTCTTTGTAGCTTCGCGAAGACCTGCGTACGCTTCAATCCGCTTTACTTCAAGCTCATTTGTCAACTTTTGTGTCTTGTCAAGCTCGGCTTTGAGGGGCGCAAAGCGAGTTTCAGCAAGATG
Organism: Phycisphaerae bacterium; assembly: GCA_018665385.1. Taxonomy (GTDB): domain Bacteria; phylum Planctomycetota; class Phycisphaerae; order Phycisphaerales; family SM1A02. Next base: position 9,123 of record JABJDN010000116.1, read on the forward strand.
TAAAAAACTTTTTGAGTTTTGATCGATTGCTTCTTGGCTTATCTTCGCAAATGTTTCATGGAGTCGTGACTGCATTGCATCGGCATTTTTTTTCTGCTCTTCGATTTGCGTTTGCAAGCGAACAATCTCTAATTCCGCATTTCCGCCAGTTTTTCTGCCAAAAAGTGCAAATGCAATGATTCCACCAAGCATGACGCCTAACAAAATCCCAATTCCCAAAGTGTCGTAATCCATCTTGACAATCATCCTACGACACAAGTAAGTACAAATTTCAAAATTTATGGCCAAATTGCAATTTTCATTTGAAAATTACAATCTTAGTTAGGGGTCGTGATATTGGTGGGCTTTCTCGTACAGATATTTTTATAGGTTCATGGCTTGATAACGTAGGTGAGAATTCTGCCTCAGCGTACGCTAGCGACGGTTGGGTCGGAGCCGGAAATATCGCTGCTTTATCAACTGATTGGTCGCACTGCGAATTCTCTTCAACTCCAACACCTGGTGCTCTAGCATTGCTAGCAATAGCTGGTGTGACACGAAAACGACTTGAACAACCTAAAAACGAGCTTTATAAAAAAATAGCCTCCTTAGTTTTCTTTCTGAGGGGTTATTTTTTTATCTAAATTGTAATTTTTATTTCAAATCACTCCCTTCATGAGCTACATTATGAATGTTGGAATTAGAAGAGCCGACAGAAATGGAGAGAAGAATGAAGAAATGTATAAGTATGTTTGCAGTAACCTCGCTGGTAAGTGGCGTTGCATTTGCAGATATGTACTACGACCCGACGGGCGACATTGCAACAGGTAATGCAAATCTGGATATCACCCAAGTTGAAATTACTGACAATGGTGTAGATTTGTTTATCACTGTTAGCCTTGCAGCACTAGATGGTGACTGGGGCAAGTACATGATGTTCATCGATGCTTGGGAGGGTGGTTCTGGAGATAACGACAATCCTTGGGCACGCAATGTGTCTGGCTTAGGTGGTTCGGATATTTTTCTAGGATCATGGCTCGATGGCGGTGGTGGTGTTGTTGATCAATACCATAACTCAGGCGGATGGTGGGATGCCCCAGAAGGCAACGCTGGTCTGAGCATTGATTGGGCAAACAATTCATTTACATGGACGATGTCTGGAATAGTTACATCAATGGCAGAATGGGAAATTTCTGGAATAGACTTCGAAATTGCAACAACTGGCGGAGGTCAAGGCGACCCAGCAATTGATTTGCTTGGTGGCGAAGGTACGCAACCTGGTTGGGGACAAGGGTCTCAATCAACGGATTGGTCGTACTACGAATTCTCTACAGTTCCAGCACCTGGTGTGCTCGCACTCTTTGCAGTTGCAGGTATAACTCGACGCCGACGACATTAATGTAAAAGTGGCTTTGGTACAAAAAGAAACACAAACAACCACTCAACACTGGGTGGTTGTTTTTTTAAGAAGGTTTAAAGAAGGAAGAAAGAAATGAAAACTCTACTCGCAACACTCTCGCTTTTATGCTCAACCACTGCATTTGGGCAAGTAATTGACGGCACTCTGGATGCTGAATATGGCGCACCAAATACCGTGCAAAACACACAAACTGGTTTTGGCAACTCTGATATCGGAATGCCCGACTTTGCAAATGGTTCTGAAATTGATGCCGCACACGTTCGCATAGCAAATGGCTATTTGTACATCATGCTCCCTGGCAACCTTGAAAGTGTATTCAACAAATTAGATATATTCATTGATGCTCGAAGTGGTGGACAACATACTCTTCGCGCGGATAACCCAGACATTGACTTTGATGGCCTCAACAGAATGGGGGACGATGGGACTGGTAACGGCCTTACATTCGATGTTGGTTTTGAAGCTGATATGTGGATTGGTATGACATGCGGTGGAGATACATTCGCGACGTACGCAAACTACGCAGAACTGCCAACCGAAGGTGCTGGCTATGGCGAGTACGTTGGTTCAGGTTCATCAGGCGCTGAAGGGAAAATTGTTGGACCAACTGGAATTGAATTAGCGTTGGATAACTCAAACACAGATGGTGTTGGGTACGGCGAAGGTGTAGGTTGTGGCGAAGGCGTGACAACTGGTATTGAAGTTGCTATTCCACTGTACTTGTTCGATTGGGATGGAAAAGCAGGAAATATAAAAACAGCAAAAGTATGTGCATTCATCAATAACGGTGGGCACGACTATATATCTAACCAAGTTACTGGCGGCCTTGGCGGTTCACCTAATTTGGGTGACCCTCGATACGTAAACTTTGAATCTATTGCCGGCAGCCAGTACGCGGAACTAGGCGCCACTGCAGAGCCATGCCCAGATCCAACTGGCGCTTGTTGCTTAGATGTTGAATGCAGCGATTTATCTGCAGTAGATTGTCTAGCCCTTGGCGGCGAATATTTCGGCGATGGCACTTTCTGTAATACATCACCACCACCTTGCGCTCCGGAACCATGCGAAGGCGATGTGAATGGTGATGGCCAGGTAACAGTTGCAGATGTTTTGATTGTTATTAGCAACTGGGGCTGTAGCCAGTAAGTTTCACTTGAACACGTTCGTTAAATCCGTAATTATCACTCTCGCTACAACGTTGTGTTGTAGCCAGAGTTTTGCTCTACCCCTCGGTGGAGGCGATCGCTCAGACCCATCTACCCACGCTGGTCATGGCGCAATTCCATATGGCGGTGCAGATTGTCAAATTTGGAATTACGAAGGAACTGGATGGGGAATTACTGGGCAAGTGTCACCAGACCTAACGGAAGCTTCAAAAGGAAGCGCGAAATGGGTAATTCCATTGAGCACTATTGGGTTAAGTAACGGCGACACCCTTCGGTTTGATATTGCAACAAGTGGCAGTGGAGTAAGCGATCCGGGTATTGATCACCTTAGTAGAAGCGACCAAGCAACCGATGGCTGGGGAACGCCATCCATTGCAGGCGATTTTTTAGAATACTCGCTTGAAGGTGCATCTGGAAGTCACACATACACCGATAGTATCGGCGATGTATTTGATTTTTCAAATTTAGATATCACTTGGGTCATAGTCGGACACGACGCAGACAATTTATATGTCACGGTGAATGTAAACGACAACCTACTAGTAGCAAGTTGGACAAACTTCCTTTTCTTTTTTAACACAGGCGAACAAGGAACATCAACGAATGGTTGGAGCAGACCAATAGATTTGCAAGGGGAAGAAATTGATACTTATCTTGGCAGTTGGGTGAATGATGCCGATGGTGGCATTAGTTTTAGAACTTGGGCACCGAACGCAACTGCAGTTGCATTACTAGGCGACTTTAACAACTGGCAAATGTGGAGCACTATGCTCGCAGATGAAGGGGACGGAAATTGGTCGATAGATTTACCATGGGCATCAGTTGGTGATGAATACAGATATGTCATCATTAATAGTGGTACGCAGTACTCGCGTTTAGATGCTCGTTCGTATCAGGTTACAAACTCTACGGGTAATAGTGTTGTGTACGATCCGCACAGCTATTTTTGGCAAACGGCAGATTTCGTACG
>JABJDN010000070.1 GCA_018665385.1 Phycisphaerae bacterium
ATAAACATGCTCCACTGTGGTCCAAATCTGCAAGCATTTTATCCGTCTTAGTGGACGAGGCCTTATCCCCATCAACCCACCAACAACTCGTTGCCCACCAATGCTCAACCAACTTCCTGTAAATGTCATCATCTAAAAGTTCGGCAACATCAGCTTTACGAAGCCCAAGTTCTTTTGTAGCAACATGCCGATACACGTGCTTTATAACTTCCTCTTCGCTCATATCCGAAGTAACTTCGCGGGGGCAAATATCCGTACGCTTCCAATGCTCAATTAACTCCGCTGGTGAGAGTGGGCTTAGCTTAATATCAGTACCACGGCCTGCCATGTTAGTAGCAACTGTTACAGCACCTAAACCACCTGCGAACTTCACAATTTCTGATTCGCGTTCGTGTTGCTCCGCGTTTAATACTTCATGCGGCACATTAAATCTCGTTTTTAACTCCTCGCTGAGCTGTTTAGATTTTTCAACACTTGTCGTACCAACCAGAACTGGCTGTCCAACTTGGTACATCGTATGAATTTCTTTGATTGACGCGGATAACTTATCTTTTTGTGATGTAAACACAAGGTCGTTATGGTCTTGACGAATAACTGGTACGTTTGTTGGAATTACAAGCACATCTAGTTTGTATATTTCATAAAACTCAGTCGCTTCCGTATCGGCTGTTCCTGTCATGCCTGACAAGCGCTCATACAACTTATAAAAGTTTTGAATTGTAATAGTCGCAACTGTCTGTGTTTCTTGTTTAATTTCTACGCCTTCTTTTGCCTCGACGGCTTGGTGCAAACCATCAGACCACTGGCGCCCAACCATTTTTCGACCGGTATTCTGGTCAATAATAATGACACTTTGAACACCTTTATCATCAGCAGCAACCATGTAATCGCGGTCACGCAGATATACCGTGTGCGCACGAATAGACTGTTCTAAAAGGTGAGGCACGTCCATATTTTCACCAACATAAAACGAACCAATGTTCGCTTCTTTTTGTGCTTCGGCGACACCTTCGTGCGTGAGGGTTGCTTTCTTTTTATCAAGTTCAATTTCGTAATACTGTGTGTATTGCTCGCGTTCAGCCTCGAGCGTAGGTAATTTTGCTTTTGCATTTGCAAGTTTTTCTTGCATTGCTTTTGTAGCATCTTTATCAATAGAATTTCGTATATCACCTTCGAGACCGCTGATGGTAACCAAACATGATTGCACAGCTTGGTCAGCTTTTGACCATGGTGTTTGCTTTGACTCTAAATAGCGAGCAAGTTTGTCCGCCATCTCGTACCGTGGTTGCCCATCATGTGCTTGACCGGAAATAATCAGTGGTGTTCTTGCTTCGTCAATAAGAGTGGAGTCAACTTCGTCAACAATCGCAATTTGACGACGCTTTTGCACTTGCTCCTGCGCTGTCATTTTCATGTTGTCACGCAAGTAATCAAAACCAAACTCAGCGGTTGTACCGTATACAACATCGCAGTGATACGCCATTTGTTTCAATTGAGGGTGTTGCATATGTTGCGGATGGATTGCACCAACTGTTAAGCCAATGGTACAGAAAAACGGGAATGTCCAATCACGGTCACGTTGCACAAGATAATCATTCACCGTGACAACATGGACTTGTTTATTTTCGATCGCTGACAGATAACACGCGAGTGGAGCAACAATCGTCTTACCCTCGCCGGTTTTCATCTCTGCAATCCGACCTTCGTACAACACTACTGCACCGATAAGCTGCACATCAAACGGTCTTGCCCTGAACGGCATTTTTGATTTAGGGTGCAATACTCGAATTGCTTCGTACAATGCGTTTGGAATATCTACCAGTTGCCACGCGGGGACAGGTTGAATACAACCAAGCAATCCAGCATCAGGTTTTTTATCTTCCGTTGCATCAATGAGCGCTTTCGTCTCATCGTACAACGCACGTGCGTCGTCTGGCAATACTGATGGGTCGAACTCGTGAATAGGATTAAATATGTTTCGAATTCCGACCGAACGGTCCATAGCTTCGCGGGCAATCGCAAACACTTCTGGAATAAGGTCCACTGCTTCTTCCCCATCTGCGATTCGCTTACGAAACTCGATGGTTTTTGCTTTAATGTCCGCGTCGGTTAACACCCTCGTCTCTTGCTCTTTAGCAGAAACCTGATCAACCAATCGCATATACCGTTTTACCATGCGGTCATTACGAGAACCAAACAATTTACGGCCAACTGTGCCTATAACTGGAACGCCCATGCGTCACCTCTTTTTTTAAAAATATGAATTAATGTATTGTGAAAACAGAAAAAAGAAAACTCAACGAATCAAGTTTGCCGGAGGAGGCAAATTATGAAGTTCCTCGATTTCAATTTGGTTCACAACATCGACGTGCACGCAGCACGAAGTGTTTTGTTCAGGCGCTTCCAACTTTTCGGAAGATCGTTCTTCGCAAAAACTTGGATATGCGTCAACTACGACTAAGCTTATAAGCACATTCGATCGTGCCGTTTGGTTGGAAGCATGTACCGCCCCCATGCAACAAAGCATGACCACAACAGCTGCTAAAGTTATGCCTTTTTCGTTTCGCATGATTGGTCAGTATACCCTTGTTTTTAGTCAAAGACAACGAAAATATGTCGTACGTAGCCACTTAGGGAACGTATGATGACTTCCATGGAACAAGTGGAACTAAAGGTAGGCGAAATGAACTGTGCAGCGTGCAGTTCTGCAGTAGAAAAAGCCCTAAAAAAAGCCCCTGGGGTCCACTCTGCAAGCGTCGCATTCGCAACAGGGCGAGCAACCGTTATCGGTAGTGCTATTGATGGCGATTCATTGGCTCAAATTGCAACTGATGCTGGGTATCCATCTGAGGTCATCGACGCTGGAATAGATCCTGCCGCACTCGCTACTGAAATTGAAACTCGACAACAAAAGAATGCCGCTGATTGGAAGCGAAGAGCAATTATCGGTGTTTCAATCTGGGCACCTTTTGAAGGTCTTCACTGGTATTTGTATCTTCAAAACATAGAGGCAAGTTGGGCTCCATGGGTGATGTTTTTTGCTTCAACCCTTTCGATGATACTCGTAGGCAGCGGTTTCTTTACTTCAGCACTCGCAGCAGCAAAACGGTTACAAACCAACATGGACACGCTGATAACTATTGGCGCAGGTGCAGCGTACTTCTTTTCACTCTATATTTTCATCGCTAAAAAAGCATTTGATTTTGACGTTGGGCACCCCATGTACTTCATGGAAGCGGCAGCATTGCTTGCAATCATTAGTATTGGACATTGGCTAGAGGCAACATCTTCTGCAAAAGCCGGGTCAGCCATTCGAGAGTTGTTGAAAATGCAACCCGACACTGCTGAAGTTGTTGCTATCGATGGAAGTACAACGACTATTCCAACAGGTGAAGTTGGCGAAGGCGTTCGGCTCCTTGTTCGACCAGGAAGTCGAATTCCTGTGGATGGAATTGTTGTCGATGGCGCTAGCGAAGTGGATGAATCAATCGTCACTGGAGAGCCTCTTCCAGTTGCCAAAGGATTAGGCGATGAACTCATCGCGGGTTCAATGAATACAACAGGGCAACTTGTACTAGAAACAACAGTAGATGGTCGGCACACAACAGTTTCACGAATTGCACAGCTAGTAACAACTGCGCAATCGAGCAAGGCCGGTATTCAACGCCTAGCAGACACTGTTTCAGGAATTTTCGTGCCGATTGTATTAGCAATTGCAGCAATTACTGTTATATGCTGGTCTGTCGCTGGTTCGCCTGGCGACGGCATTGTATATGCAGTGACTATCCTCGTGATCTCTTGCCCGTGCGCACTTGGTTTAGCAACTCCCATGGCTGTCATGGTTGCAGCAGGAGAATCAAGTTTGCGGGGTATCCTGGTCAAAGATGCTAGCTCTTTAGAATTGGCTGGTAAAACCGCCACCGTTATCTTTGATAAGACTGGCACACTGACACTAGGCAAACCAGTCGTTGAAACTGTCGAAACAGTGGGTGTTATTTCTGAGAATGAATTACTAGCGTTCGCTGCATCTGTAGAAACACCGAGCGAACACCCCATCGCATATGCAATTGTTAATGAAGCAAAAAAAAGAAACATTCAGATTCCAATAGTTTCAAATTTTGAAGCTAGCGCTGGGAGTGGCGTGCATGGACAAGTGAATGGGCAACTTGTATCCGTTTCAAAAGATAACGCAGCAACATGCAAAATTAAACTCGACGGAAATGTTATTGGTAAAATTACAGTTACTGATGAAGTTCGACCAGAAGCGAAACGAACCGTTCAGGAACTACAGTCATTTGGAATTACCGTTCATATGCTCTCTGGAGACCGAATTGAAACTGCTCAACGCGTTGCGGCAGAAGTGGGCATAGCTCTAGAAAATGTACATGCTGAAGCCTCCCCTTCTGATAAAACGGAGATAGTTTCAGCAATGCCTAGGCCATCGATGATGGTTGGAGATGGCATTAATGACGCGGCCGCTCTTGCAGCATCTGATGTCGGCGTAGCGATAGCATCGGGTACAAATGTCGCTATGGAGTCCGCATCTATAATTGTTCCCGCCAATAATATTGAAGCGACTGTAGAGTCCATCCATATTGCAAAAGATACGCTTGTTGCCATTAAACAGAACCTAGTATTTGCGTTTATGTACAACGTAGCGGCTATTCCGCTTGCAGCGTTTGGAATGCTTGGCGAGCATGGACCCCTCATTGCAGCCGCTGCAATGGGCTTATCTGACATCACCGTTATAGGAAATGCCGTTCGGCTCAAACATAAGTTGCGAAAACGTCGTATGAAATCGCAATAGTAGACAACTGCGTTTCGTTTAGATAGACGAGTACGCCCACCTTTCGTGACCCCATCGGAGCAAACCATGACCCTTTCTTCAGTGAAGCCTCTAGACCCAAAAGAGTTTGATGAACGCAAAGCACAGCACCTGTTACAGCGTGCAGGATTTGGTGGAACGACAAAGCAAGCGGTAGCACTCTCAAAACTTGGCCTCGAAAAAGCGGTTGAATACATAGTCGAGTACAACAACATTACCGACCCTGAACCTGTCTTACTGGATGCATACGATAAAGATATCATTCGGCCTCTAACTGCTGCAGAACGCAAAGTTGCTCTGAAAGCAAGGCAAGACAAAGATGAAGATACTGTTGACAAGTTGAGAAAAGAACGGCAACGCAGGCAACGCGAAGACCGAAAACAAATTAGTGAAATGGAGTTATGGTGGCTTCAACGAATGGTTTCAACCCCAAGGCCACTTGAGGAAAAACTTACTCTCTTCTGGCATGGACATTTTGCGACTGGGTATAGAACCATCGAAGATAGTTACCAGATGTATTTGCAAAATAATTTCTTTCGAAAGAATGCCATGGGGAACTTTAAAGAGGACTTGGTTCGTGGAATTATTCACGACCCAGCGATGATTAAATACTTAAACAATCATCAAAACCGCAAGCAAGCCCCAAATGAAAATTTAGCGCGTGAACTCATGGAGTTATTCACACTAGGTGAGGGTGAAGGGTACGATGAAGACGACATAAAAGAAGGCGCTCGATGCTTAACGGGGTACACCGTTGAAGACCATGACTTTACTTTCAACTCAAGAAATCATGACACTGGGCAAAAACGTATCTTTGGACGTAGTGGGTATTACGATGGAGACGATTTTGTCGATTTAATTTTCACAAGGCCTAACGTAGCAAAATTTATCGTCAACAAGTTGTATAGGTACTTTGTGAATGATTTACCTCATGGCAAAACTGCCGATTCTAAAAAATTTACCATTTCCATTTCCAATTTACTTAAACGGAAAAATTGGGAATTAAAGCCAATTTTAAAAACCATTTTTCTGTCCGAACATTTTTACGACGATTCAAATATGCAGGCTATTATCAAAAGTCCTGTACAACTAATTGTGCAGGCGACTCGATCGTTAAATCCTCCTCAACGTAGAAAAATGGTGCAGACTCTAGCCGTTTCTGCCGACCTTATGGGACAGCGATTATTCGCACCACCTTCAGTGAAAGGTTGGGATGGTGGGCGTATGTGGATAAATACCTCCACAATGTTTATGCGACAAAACACGTTGCTCTATTTGTTAACTGGGCAACGTCCTGGCAGTGCAAGTTGGGAAGCTGACAATAATCAATTCAATGGAATGGCTCTGGTTGAAGGCAACACGCGAGATCCAAAAGATGCAATCACGTTTTTACTGACTGCCCTCTTGAACCAGGATAAGCACGACCGCGATCGAGTAGCCTCTTTAGAGAACTACATGAAAACGCAAAATAATACTATCAACAATGAAACAGTCACAGGCTTACTTACGCTTATAACTGCAATGCCTGAATATCAACTCTGCTAAGGAATAGCAACTATGTCGCACCACCATCATCACGAACAAGAAGACTCTTCAAGTACTGGATCCACTGACGCATACAGTCGACGATTGTTTATGCAACAAGGCATGGCATTTCTGTCAATGGCAACGACAGTACCAATGTTCATGCAACGCTCAGCGGAAGGCATCATGCTTCCAGTTGGCTCGCTTGTGTCGTCACAAGCAGGTATTCCAGAAGACCATACTTTGGTCGTCATCCAACTCGCAGGTGGTAACGATGGGCTGAATACTGTCATCCCGTATGGTGACCGAGAATACTATATAAACAGACCTCAAATCGGCATCAAAGAGCCTGGAAAAGGTGATTCTAGTGCTTTGACAATTCCTGGAGCTGATGGGTTTGGCCTCCACCCCAACCTTACTGGCTTACGGAATTTGCTTGACGATGGGCAAGCGGCAATCATCCAAGGAGTCGGGTACCCAAACCCGAATCGTTCCCACTTTACTTCAACAGATATTTGGCATACCGGTAATCATTCTGGCCAAGGATATGGTTGGTTAGGGAAATATTTTGACAATACTTGTGAAGGGCAACCGAGCGCAGTAAGTTCGATTGCTATCGGGAATAAAGCACCACTGGCATTGCATGGAAAAACACAAAAAGCTGTAAACTTCGAAACTGAGGAATTGTTCAAATGGGCAGGCGGATCTGTAAATGATGATCTCGAAATTCCATACGATGAAATTAATAGAAAAGAAATAAGGGAAGCGCATGATCGTGACTCACAACTTGACTTCCTAGTACGCACTTCACTTGATGCCCAAGTCTCATCAGAACGCATACGTTCTGCCGTTTCCACACGTCCACTTGTAAGTTATCCAAACGGAAAACTTTCGCAACAACTGCAACTCATTGGCTCAATGATTCGAGCAGACTTGCCTACTCGTGTCTATTACGCGAGCCTTGGCGGTTTCGACACACATGCAAATCAACTTAATGGGCATGCAAATCTCATGCGACAACTTGGAGACGCCCTAAACACATTCCAAAAAGATTTGGCCAAACAAGGGAACACAAAGAAAGTGCTCACCATGGTATTCAGTGAGTTTGGCAGACGCGTGAAACAAAATGGTTCTTCAGGCACAGACCACGGAACAGCCGCCCCTATGTTTTTAATCGGCGACAATGTCCAAAATGGTTTGATTGGCAAGCACCCTTCACTTACGGAACTCGACCAAGGCGACTTGAAATTTAATACAGACTTTAGAGAAGTGTATTCTGCAGTCTTAGAAGATTTCATGGGTGCAGACCCCAAAGCTATCCTTGGCAAAAAATATAAAAAAGCAGAGGTGTTAACGTAATTCAATTACCTCATTTGGATTGCTGAATAACTACTCTGCCATTCACAGGGAACTCTGTGACTACTTGTTTTGCACCACTTGGCCATGTAATGTCCAAAAGCACAATGTGTTTATGGCTAGGAATTACAATTGGATTGGGCGTATGGGAAGATTGAAATCCAGCACCATCTGTATTCCAATACGAACTTGACGTACCGTCTGCAAATGTACATGTCATGGATGCACCGAGTGCTCTTAGATTACCGTATGCGCCTTCTAACGCAATGCTGAGCATGGAGTTTGGGGTTGCTTCGTTTTGAAGGACGCGTACGTCGCCATCTCTTTGCGCGACGATGATATCAATATCGCCGTCGTTATCAAGGTCACCAAAAACAGCTGCCCTATCCCTAAACTCCCCTTGTAGCTCCGTTTGCACAAAGCGATTACCCGTACGTGTATACAGCAAGACTGGCTGTTTTCGGGAGCTGTCCATCGTTGCAACCGATGCATTCGGATAGACGTGCCCATTCACGATGAACAAATCTTCATCCCCATCCAAGTCGAAATCATGAAACCCACAAGACCATCCAAGTACACTTCTGCTTGATAACCCAACTCCAAAGCGTGATGTGCGATCATCAAAATACCCTGAGTGATCGTTTATGTGAAGAGTATTCGTGTCGCTTGAAAAATTTGTTGTAAATACATCTGGCCTGCCATTACCATTGATGTCAGCAATAGCTATTCCCATAGTTGCCTGCATGGAGCCATCGCCATTTACTGCAATCCCTGATTGCACCCCGTTATTTATAAATCTCGTCGGCACTTCGCCTGTGTTCAAAAATAGACTGTTCGCCATCGAATCATTGCCCACAAAAACATCTTGCAAACCATCGCCATTGAAATCTAGAATCGTTGCGTTCAGTGAAAAAGCTGGCGTTTGCGTGAACCCCCACTCCTCTGTAACGTTTGCAAATGTACCGTCACCTACGTTTTCATACACAACGTCTTGTTGCGGAGTCATACCGTGGGGACCACCTAATACATCTTGCCCCTTGTACTTTGCTTTCGGCGGTGGCTTGTCGCGGTCAAATTCAAGATAGTTACACACATATAAATCTAAATCTCCATCACCATCTAAGTCACCAAAACGAGAACTAGTCCCCCAACCTGCATCTGCGACGCCAGCTGCTTCTGTGACATCTACAAAGGAATTTCCTTCAATATTGAAGAGCATCAC
>JABJDN010000177.1 GCA_018665385.1 Phycisphaerae bacterium
GGGTGTTTTAACAGCTAAATTATCAATGACAACAACTTCGTCTACTCCTGCCTGGTTGAATTGTAATTCTGTAATTCGCTGTTGAATGACTGGGTCTCCGGAAGTAATCTCCTGAAGAAAAGAATCGAACATTGTTCGCTTGTAATCTATATCTTCAAAATCTTCAGCAAGTGCTGCTCTTTTAATTTGCAATTCTTGAAGATCTTGATGTGCTGGAATAATTATTGCAGAGACTGTAATGGCAAGCCCGCAAAGTAGATAAATCCAACCAATGTCACATTTAGAGATAATATTCACCCAATAACTATCGGCCATCTAAGCCCATCGAGCCCATTTAACGTACAATTCTATTCCCCGATTGCGGGGTAGAGCAGTCTGGTAGCTCGTCAGGCTCATAACCTGAAGGTCGCAGGTTCGAATCCTGTCCCCGCTATTAAAAAGCAACCCCCTCTGTGGGGTTGTTTTTTAATAGCGGGGACAGGCTTATAACCTGGGACGCGGACTGCACGCGATTGTTACGCAATACTCAGTACTGCTATCTGTTACCGACTAACTCCGGTATCCTCTGCATATGCTCTACCTATCTATAACATTGCAAATAGCATTGTTCGCTCTACTACAAGATGTGCCCACGAACAATGTTTCTGATGGCCCTTATATCTTTCATCAAGAGGATGGAACTCTAAAAAGCATTTCAGTAGTAGAAGGTAAAGTCAATTATTCGATGATTACTACTTCTGATAGCGAAGCAATAGTTAACACGTCAATACCATCAGTACCTGCAATAACAATTGCACCTGTACATTATTTTATCCCTAAAGACACAGTTCCAATGCCAACTGCATTGCTTGCCGTAAGTGACCTCGAAGGCAATCTTGACCATTTACTTACATTTCTCCAAACTCATAAAGTAATCGATGATCAATTCGACTGGTCTTGGGGAGATAACCATCTTCTTTTTAACGGTGACTCTGTCGATCGCGGTGTTCAAGTCACTGAACTGCTCTGGTTCATCCGTAAATTACAGCGGCAATCAATACTATCTGGTGGACAAGTTCATTTCGTATTGGGTAATCACGACGTCATGATTTTAGCGAATGACATTCGGTACACACACGATAAATACAAAATTGTTTCTGAGAAAACGGGCATTCCCTACCACGAATTATTTAGCGAAACTTCAGTGCTTGGGAAGTGGCTACGTAATCAAAACAGTGCTGTGCAAATTGGTCCATACTTATTTGTGCATGCTGGATACGGGCCCGAACTACATAAACTTCAGTTTTCATTGACAGAAATTAATGACAAGATACGTGCATCAATAGGTCCTCCAGCTTGGCCAGAAAAAGAAGATTTAGGAACTTCTCTTGCATGGAATAGTAAGGGTCCACTCTGGTACAGAGGCTACTTTGAAAAGCACGCTGAAAAATATGGCCCAAAACCTTCACCAGAAGAACTGCAAGCGATTCTAGATACCCATAAAGCAAAGGCAATTATTGTTGGCCATACAGTCACAGGTAATGTTGGATATTTAGATGGCAACAAACAACTGATAGGTATTGATGTTCATTGGGACACCTTGGGCGAAGGCGAAGGATTGCTTATTACAGAGGGAACACTTCGTAGATTAACAATGGATGGTTCTTCGAAAGAACTTTTAGATATACCTACAGGTAAATAAAGTAATGCTCGCACTTACACTACTCCTCATCGCTCAACCAATTGCAATTGATTGGAACGATACCCCAAACCAATACTGGATTGGACCTGATTGGCACGCTAACCGACTTCAAGATTGGCAAGTAAAAGACAATCGAATCATTTGCACGGAAGTAAGTGATCGCTTGCCAATGCGCACGCTTCATTTACTCACAGCTAGACCAAATGCTGATTTTTCACTACAGGTAACAACGGGAACTATTGATACATCTACGCTTGCAAACGAAAATTCTTGGAGCGGTTTCCTGCTAGGTGCTGGTGGTAATGATATTGACTACCGATTAACTGCACTCACGCACCATGTTCCTGCAACCAACGGTGGCTTTATTGCAGGCGTTGACCACAACGGAATTGTATTTCTACGGGATAACTCAATTCCCGTTGGAGGAACAGCGTTGTGGTCTATTAGCAAAAAGATTGCTCCAAGTGATGTGCCGCATATTCCACCGAATACAACAGCTGGAAATGGCTTTGAACACGGCAGAATACCAGTAAAACTTGAAGTTACTCAGAAAGATGAAACCCTGACAGTAGCTGCTTATAGCGCTACCACCCTGGCACTGTTAAGTCTAGCGACCTTTGATGTGCAAGTTAACAATGGTGGGTCTATCGCGCTTGTTTCTCACTATGGACCGCTAGAGGCAACAACAGGGCATTGGTTCGATGACTTTGCATTCACTGGTGGCTTCTATCGCTTCCCAGAACGCGCCTTTGGACCTGTGCTGAGTACGTTGTACACCATCAGTGATGGCATCCTAAAAATGACAGTGCAATTCCCGCCACTCCATGGAAACCCAACCGCGCTACTTATATATTCAGAAACTACAGAACGCGCAGTAATAGATACAACAAGTTGGACCGCAACGTTCTCGATTCCAAACTGGGATACATCCAAAGAGACTCCCTTTGAAGTATTTCTTAAGGGTAATCTTTTAGGGTACACAGGAATAATCAGAGAAGAACCTTCCTCCGACGAACCAATTACAGTAGCTGCACTTACCTGTCATAAAACGTATACAGGGAATTTGCAGTGGAACGAGAGCGGGCTATGGTTTCCGCAATCTGATATTGTCAATGCTGTACGAGCAAAAGATGCTGACTTGTTATATTTCAGTGGCGATCAAATCTACGAAGGCGATTTAACTCCTGCTCATCAACGAAACGAAGACGCCTATATTCTTGATTACCTATACAAGTGGACACATTGGTGCTGGGCGTTTGGTGAACTGACTCGAAACACACCATGTATTACGATTCCAGATGACCACGATGTATATCACGGAAATCTCTGGGGTGCTGGCGAACGTGATGCACAAAAAGTCGACGGGCTTACTACTCAAGATAGTGGTGGCTATAAAATGAAACCGCGGTTTGTAAATGCCGTTCACAGAACACAAACGAGCCACTTACCAGATCCAGTAGACCCCCAACTAGATGCACAGGGCAATACGGTGTACTTCACGCGTATGCGCTACGGCGGCTTAGATATTGCAATTCTTGGTGACAGACAATTTAAAGAATCTCCTGCTATTGCTGTACCAAATGGCGGCGTGTATAACGGTTGGTTTAAAGCTGAAGGGTTCGACCCAA
>JABJDN010000077.1 GCA_018665385.1 Phycisphaerae bacterium
AGAGTAAAATCTTGGCGCACTTCGTATATTCACGCGTTGGGTGATACACCCCGTGTTGTCTGCGTTTGCAAAACGCTCTGGGTACTTGTTGACCTTGAAACAAGAAAACCAACTGCAGTACCAATTGAAATGGCGGAAGCACTTGAGCCGCTGAAACCTGCGAGAATATCCACATGAGCGTCGTCATGATTATGTCACAAGACAGAATAGATCAGGAACATGCAATGCTAAACCGCCTTGTTGTGGGGCTTGCAAACGACGGAAACCAAGTGGTCCGCATAGTGCCCCCTACACCGCACGATGAACCTGCTGTGCATGAACGCGCAGTATCTTTAGCAAAACGAATCACAACACCAATGCCTGTCTCAATGCTCCTTAGAAATACACGTAAGGACGAACTGATTCACGCACTAGAAAAAATTGACATTACTGCGATTGTCGCTTTTGGGAAGGATGCAGAGCAAGTTGCTCGTGATCTTTCAAAAGTATACGACGCTCCAGTACTTCAAGAAGTTGTTTCTATGCAACAAGCAAAACGCGCGAAAAAATCATCGCATGTATGGCGATGGCTCTCAGCAACGCACTCGCTTGAACAAACAATCACTCGCACAGTAGGCAGTGACCGTTCTGCGCTTGTACCTCTTGGAGCTGTACCGTCGCATGTTACGGAATCAGTCCCAACGAATGCAAACAGATGTGTTTCAGTTCTTGATGCAGCGAGCAATTACAGAAACACAGAAAAAATATTACTCGCACTTGAGAAAGAACAAAACGTTCATGTTTTTCTTGAATGTACTGGGAAACATCAATCCAAACTTACAAAGCAAATTCAAACGTTACACATGCAAGACAGAGTTACCTGCATGCGTGATATGGCATCGCTACGCACGCTTGTGACCCAATCTGACGTTGTCGTTGTTCCATCAAAAACAATGCCAATGCGAACGCTGTTGCTCGAAGTCATGCTTGCATCAATTCCAGTCATCGCTACTGAAATACCTGGCTTCGATTTGCTTATCGATGAAGAAACCGCTTTGATCGCTACTGATTCATGGGCTTTGCCTATAGAACGCGTGCTCCATGACAGAGCAACCGCCTCAAGAATAGCCAAAAATGGCGCCACGCTAGTACGTGAAAAGTATGCCTCAGCTTCTCAAATCGCCGCTTTTGAAGCCGCATTTACCCTAATTTAACTTTCCCTCATGCACGAGGGAGAATACGGCCGAGGTAGAAATTATCTTTCTCCCCTCCGCCTCGTCGGCGTTAATTTATTTTCGTCGACGGGGCCTTTTTATGTCAAAAGGGTTCGCAAGACACTCAAACCACGCTCTAGTTTGTCTTCTGGAACAGCGTAACTAATTCTAAAATGTGTGTCATGATGAGAAAAGACATCGCCTTGTATGACAAGAACATCATGCTCCACTGCTTTAGAAATAAAATCTATTCCAGACATGCCAAGCTTTTTTGGAATTTTTGGGAACGCATAGAACGCTCCTTCAGGCACAACAAGTTCTGTAACATCACCCAACATGTCGACCACCATATCTCTTCGTTTTGTAAAGCGTTCAATAAGTGGAGTAAGGTCTACATCGTACGCATTCACTAATGCATGTTGCATAACCGAGGGTGCACAAACAAACGTTTGTTGCTTCAGTTTCAGCATTGCATCAATCAATAACTTAGGTCCAGCAGCGTAGCCCATTCGCCACCCAGTGCAACCATAGGTTTTACCATAGCCTCGTATGACAAGGACGTCTTCGCTAAAAGATGCGGGGCTCGCATGGTTTGTTGGCGGAAACACAAATTCATCATAAATCTCATCAGTAATAAGAAGAATGTTTCTTTCTTTGCATAACATCGCAATGTCGGTGACTTCTTTTTCTGTGAGCACGACTCCCGTCGGGTTTGCTGGAGAGTTAATGAGCACTGCTTTCGTTTTTGATGTTATACATGTTTCAATACGCTCAGCAGTCATACGAAAATCAGGATACGTATCGCATAAAACTGCTTTTGCTTCAGCAATGCGTGCCAAAGTTGGATATATGACAAAGTATGGGTCTGGAACAATAATTTCATCCCCTGGACTAAGAATCGAAAGGCATGCAAGCGTAAGTGCCCCTGCAGTCCCTGATGTTACCATCGCGTCAAGAGTAGATTGCGGTCCAAATTCCCAACCATACTGCGAATGCAATCGATTGTGAATTGAGTGCAACAATTCTTCAACGCCTGCTGTTTGGGTGTATCCGTTCTTGTCTTGAAGAATTGCATCAATAGCGGCTTGTTTTATCGAGTCATCAACACAGAAATCAGGCTGACCAATAGATAAATTTATAGGGTCTTCGCAAGCTTGCGCTAATGCCCAAGCACGACGTATCCCTGAGGTTTCAATATCATTGACGCGTTCTGAAAGGAGACGCTCAATGTCGAGCGACGAACTCAAAATTACTCTTCGCTTGGTGTGTCAGTTGACTCTTCATCAGCACCGGCAGCTTTGCCTGCAATTTTCATTTTGCGACTTCCCACTTTTGGAAGTCCCATAGGTGAGCCAGTTTCTGGATCAAACTTATCTTCATTTGCAAGATGCTCAATACGCTCAGCACGCTTTAATACATTTCTGTGTTGGTTTAGACCAGCTGGCTTTGTTTTCAAACTTCTGTGTAGGCTCATAACTTATTTTCCTGCATAACGTTAAGAATTATTGGTATCGATACTTTATCGAATGGGGTACGCATCTTTCAGGTCGGTTCCGCGACCCTCCTTGGTGCCAGCCCATTCTTGCCCAATGGCATGAATTTTTGACTGAACAAGCTTCATTTCTGGTGAATTTCGATTGGCAGAGCCAGGGAATGCAACAACATTGAAGCGTCGCGTATTGTGACCTGAAACGACATATGTTTCAAGTCCTTTTACCCTACAGAATGAGGCTAATTGCATCGCACCCTCTTTTGTGGTGTTAATAAGCACATAATGATAGAAATCTGGTCGCCTTGGATCACTTAAGACTGGACCCCACGCTGTATTTCCAAGCTCAGCTCTTGGCTGAGGAATTATTGGCAATGTCGGGTTTTTGGTTGTGATAGGGGGCTGTACTGGTTCTACAAATACTTCTTGTAAACGAGCGGCATAATCATCCCTTGCCGCATCGCCTTTCGCTATGCCATTTTGGTACCCCGCTGTATAGGAAATAATAATTAGGGAAATGCAGACAGCTGCTACGACTCCGATTGTTCCAATCGACATTCGTATCGCCCTGCCCGGAGTAAGTACGTTCCGCTGCAAGTCAACATCTTGTTCTTGACGCTCAGGTGTATCTGGACTTTGTTTTTGTACCGACTCTCGAGCGGACGAAATTAACTCGTACAACGCTGGACCTTTTCGCTTACTCATTGTATATCTCCAAATCCGATCACACTTGCAATTGCTATTCCGCCTGCGTGAGTCAAACTTAATCTCCAATCTGTGATGCCTTGTGCATCTGCCACTTCTTTTGCTTTGCCTGACAACTGTACCATTGGCGGCCCATCTGCTCGTACTACGCCGATATCTATCCATTCTATTCCGCCAGCTAGACCAGTTCCCAGCGCTTTTAGCACCGCTTCTTTAGCAGCATACCGTGCGGCAAGTCGCTGATCTCTCATATCTTGGGAAGACACGTTTGCCGCTTCTTGTTCTACCTTCGTAAAACAACGATCAAGAAACTTCTGCCCATGTGACTGAAGCATCGACGAGATGCGCTCTACATCTATAACATCAATGCCATGTACCAAAATCATTGCACTGCTCCTTCATTACACACGTCGAGCAAGTGCCCTAATTGAGGAATTATGAGTGAAGTTAAAGCAAGACGAACTGCGTTTGTTGCGCCGGGCAACAGGAATATTGGCTTTCGCATCTCGCCATAATCAACCCAACCAGCCTCCGCTCTGCTTAACATCGCTGCACTTCCAATTTCACTGAAACTTAACGAACGAAACAACTCGCCGAATCCTGGCAACGTTGATGAAAAGAGTGGTTCGACCACATCTGGGGTGCTATCACGTTTCGAAGCCCCAGTTCCGCCAGTGACAATGATTACCTGCACTGCGGCGTCTTGAATGGACCCTGTAACGATCGCAAGAATTTCGCTTGCTTCATCTTTAACAATTGACCTACATGAAACAACATGCCCCTCGGAGAGTAGAATTTCCACAATAGAATTTCCACTCGTGTCATTTTCGAGTGTACGCGAATCGCTGACGGTTAATACCGCAACATGGGCTTTTGTTTCTGAAGGTCCGTGTGCCATATGCGAAGTCTACCCTAGAGGCTCCTGCGTGTAAGATGTATCCACTGTGCCAATGCAACAAATCCAAATCAATTTTGTCCCATCGGCTGTAGATGTACGCTCCGCTAGCGTGCTTCCACCAAGTGCTTGCGGAGGCGATTGCATTTTTGTTGGTAGAACCAGACCAGAACAGCATACAACGCACGGAGACCTAACCGCCTTGCAATATGAATGTTATACCGACTTGGCTACGCAAGAATTAGAGAACATTGCACACGAAGCTATTGCTCGGTTTTCTGCTTCCTACATCCACATAACACACAGCATCGGTCTGGTTCCCATTCATGAAGCGAGCGTGGTCATTGCAGTCAGTTGCGCACATAGACGAGAGGCATTTTCTGCATGCCAGTTCTTGATAGATCTCTTGAAGCAACGCGTGCCAATCTGGAAACAAGAAAAATGGGCAGATGGCACAACGTGGTCTGAGGGAAAGGAACTTCCAAATCATGGATAAACGGAAAGCAAAGAAAATCTACGATGCATTGCGCGAGCGGTATCCAGATGCACACTGTGCACTTCATTACACTTCGCCTCTTGAACTACTTTTCTCAACTATTCTTTCCGCGCAAGCGACAGACGTAGGAGTAAATAAGGCGACGCCTGCATTATTCAAAGCCTTCCCCACGGTGGAGTCCTATACTTTTGCTTCGCCAGAAGAAATTGAACTCTACATATCTTCTATTGGGTTGTTTCGCAGTAAAGCCAAATCGCTGTACACGTCTGCAAATTTGATTGTTGATAATTTTGGAGGCGTGGTGCCAGACACAATGAAGGACCTTTTAACTCTGCGGGGCGTCGCACGAAAGACTGCTAATGTTGTGCTAGGGAATGCCTTCAAAAAGAACGAAGGCGTAGTAGTTGACACCCACGTCGGTAGGCTGGCACAGCGTTTTGGCATTACAACAGAAACAACGCCTGTAAAAATCGAAAAAGATTTAATGGCACTTTTTCCGCAAAAAAATTGGACAATGTTAAGTCATCTACTTGTTAGCCACGGCCGAGCAGTCTGCAAGAAACGTGGCGGCACATGCAGCGATGATAGTATTTGCAAACGTTACTGTTCTAACGCGACAACTGGTTGAGTAAGTTCAATAATTCCAACCATTCCCGCTTCAGAAACAAACGCAGCGCTGCCGTCGAATAAAGGAATTAATTGCACGATGGGACCTGCTAACTGAATCGTCGCGACTTCTACGTTGCCGCCATCTGCACTCCCGCTCAATACAGTCACACCGTTCACAGTACCAACCCAAATACGTCCTTCAATTGAAACTACCGTCTGAGCTCCGAAACTCGTAAAGCCTGCTTCGCCACTTTCGCTAGAACCTGTAGCGGTATATACACCGGTTTCTGTATTCACATTGGCTTCTAAACCCAAGACAACTGCTGAGGTTTGCGCATCAATAACAGTTGCTGGAGTATCAAAGAACGTAACTGTTTCATCAAATCCATACCAAAGAGAAGTATCCCCGTTTGGCACATGCACACCGCGTATGTCAGAAACCCCAGGAGCAAATGTTCCAGTTGCTGAAACTACTCGCAGTAGTTGATTACCATCGCCGCCTTTGTCTGCTTCTATTCGATATATTGCTCGACCAAATTCGCCGCAGAGCGCAAGGTAATTTGACGCGATAATATCTGCATCGCGTACACCTTTGATATCAAACTTTCGCAAAACACGAAGCTCATCTGGCGCTATACCAATGACATACACACCGACGTCTGTCGTAACAAGCAACCGGCTACCGCGAGATAAAATGTTCTGATAATTGCCTTCAATGACTACGCTACTTTCTTGCGTACCGAATGGTGTCATAGCTGGGGTTAACAAACCAACAACTGTGCTGCCGTAGTGTAATTGAATGGCTATGGAAGAACCAAAATCTGCATTCGCTGAATCTTCAAGTGCAACAAGTACATCTGCCTGCCCAAGAATTTCTTTTGTGTTCAAATC
>JABJDN010000104.1 GCA_018665385.1 Phycisphaerae bacterium
AACTCTACAACTGAAGCACTGTTTGCATCTGGTGTATGCACAACCGTTACACCCTTTTCATTGCATGCCCCCAAATCTATATTATCGACACCCACGCCAGCTCGCCCAACAACTGTAAGTTTTGTTGCTTGTTGCAACATCTCTGCATCTATGGTTGTGTACGTTCGAATGACAATGCCTTCTGCGAGTGGAAGTAGCTCCTTGAACCGCAGAGAGTCAGCCGGACATATATGCAAATCGCAGCGTTCTGCTAGCCAGTCACTGCACACCTGTGGCAAATTTTCAGTTTGTATAACAAGCGGTTTCATTACCTACATACTATCGCTGAACTGTGTTAGTGTGCGGTTCATGTGCGTTTCGCGTATGTTATTTAGGCGTAGGAGTGCAAGCCAGAAATAGTGAAGTTAATAATCACCCAATTAAAGAGCATGACAGCGCATCCAATGAGTGCAAGCAATGCGGTCCACAAACCCTTGTCTTTCACCTTCATACGCGTATGAATAAGCACAACAAATATAAGGAAGGTGTTGAGGGCAAATACTTCTTTAGGATCCCAACCCCAGGGTCGTCCCCAAGAATGATCCGCCCAAATAGCGCCCATGACAATCCCAGACCAAAGAAGGATAAACGATAACTCTACTAGAATCATTGTTCCACCATCTAGAACCGAACCTAAATTGTTTCTCAGCGCAGAAGTGGTTTCGTTGTTCTTGCCAAAGCGAACCTCAACCAAAGAGGCAACCCCGCCAGCGCGAGCGTAATCTTCTTTGCCGTCTTGGTGTTTTAGTTTTTGTATGCCCCTTCGCAACAAGTAAATAGTTGCGCAAACAGCTGCTACAAAAATAAGGCAGTACGAAAAGATAATAAAATTCACGTGGATGTACAGCCAGATATCGTGCAACACTGGCATTTTGTTTGAAACTTGGGGGTTCAACTCTAGCGGGTACAGTCGTACAGCGAGCAACGCGACCATTGCAGTAACTGCAGCGCCAAGCGAGAACAAGTATTTCATTGCCGTTTTACGAACAAGGTACTCCATAAGCAAGCCAAACAAAACGCCCATCCATGCCGCTGTTGTAATTGCCTCAAACATGTTTGTGTTTGGATATCTACCAGAAACATACCAGCGCCAAGCAACCGCTACTGTGTGTAAAAGGACCGCAAACGCAAACAAGCTAATTCCAAATTTTCCAACTCTTTTAAACCTGTATACAAACGCCATAAGAAGGAGGACGATACTCATAAGGTAGAACAGCCAAATCCAGGTGAGGTTTTGCAGTTTGAAATACAAACTTTCAAGTTTCAGTTTTGTTGCTGTTGGATAGATGTTTGTGCTTGCGCCAAGATTTGGAAGCAGTACTGATAAGAGTAAAATTTCTTTGTTTACGGTTTCGGCATCTTCGTTTTGCCAAGCCCTTGTCATTGTTTCCCAAGACTTTAACACTTGGGTATCTGTTTGATCTGAAAGTGTTGCCCATGGTTGATCAAACGAACCATTTACCGGAGGAATAATCTGCAAAGAACCCCAAAGCGAACGTGGGTCGCTTGCGATGATAGCGCTTTTAATTGTTTCTACGGGTGTTGCAAACCTACGTACGTCATGCCTCAACGAATCTAACAATTTCAGAACATTTGGCAATTGCAACACTTCTCGCGAAACAAGTCCGGTTTCCATAAACTGTTCCATGCGTTCGTTGGAACTTATATCGCTCTTGTTTTCTTTGTCTACAACACCAATAATTGCTGCTCGTAAGCCTTTGTGTTTTACATAAATAATATCTTTGTTTATGTAATGGTCTGGTCGAAACATCATGTCCAAATAAGTAAACGAAATCGTTTGGCCATCAATCGTTTTCGAACCGGAAATAAATGGCATGTATGAACGCGTAAAGGTTTCAAATGATTTAACGCGGCCATCTGTAAATACAGCAACCTTGTCACCCAAGGGAGTAACATTTACATCGCGAGAAAATTCCGACTCTAGCGCATAGAGTTGCGAAGAACAAACAAACAATACAAGAACGGCTAGAAGTTTTTTCATGTTGCCCTCTTATTGTATATCGCTTGTTGGCGCTTACGTTTAATCGTGGGTTTTACATAAAACGCCCAGATCATTCCGGCAACGGTTAGGCAACAACCAAACAACATTTGAAATACGCCGTACCTGTTCCCTACACCTAGTACGGTATAATTTAAGCCCTGAGAGTTTGCGCTTGGTGGATCCCATTGCGATTGGAAAAACCAAAGTTCGCCATGATTTTGTGGGTCGTTTACACTTACCGCAATTGTCTCGTCTATTCCGTCTTCAAAAGAGACTAGGCTCCGCCAGTTTAAAATACTTGATGTTTTGCCAGTAAAACCGCCAAGATGAGAGTCTACTTCGAACGATTCAAGTCGTACAGGTGTCTCTAGCTTTGCACTTCTCCTTGAGAACAACAGCTCAATAATAGTGCCGTCCCCAAGCTGAAGTATTGTTGGTTTGAATTGAAACCGGTGCACCGATTCTTGATTTGATTCAAATGGGTAGTGGTGGTACGGCAACCATGCGGTAATCGAAGAAGGGCCAGATGGAATTTCAATACCGACCATGGAATACATGTTGCTTGCACTAGGGTCGCGCTGAGCGTACGGAACCAGGGTTGGTTTCGTTGTTGTTTGTGCGAACTCTTCTACCGAGTCGAGTGTCAATGATACCTCTTCGGTAATTGGCGCTGTCTCGCCAACACGGAGAACAGTTTCTGTAACATCGCCTTCACGCAGTGCTGTAAGAAGAATGCACTCGTCCTCGCTCAATCCGCCAATCAGCGTGATGGGTGTCGCGCCAGGGGTGTATTCCATAGAAATTGTATCGTCTATGAATGTTGCTCCGTCGTGAGTTTCGCCTTCTATAACATCTCGGTTTAACTTCGAATTATCAAACACCCAGCGAACCCATGACGTGTCCTCTTTTCTCAATTCTATTTGAGCAAGGGAAACTGTAGTGTTTGCTATCGCAAGATTATTCTGCAGCGCCTGAATTCTAAAACTAAACCCAGTCTCGCCAATATTCTGGAACGTGTCTTTGGTTGTAACTGCGAGAGGTATTCGAACGCCATCAACTATCGCCGTTAGGTTCGGCTCTATTGCACTTCTTACCGCATCGAGTTCTTCTTCTGTCGTGACCCACTTGTACGACATCAGTGCCGGGTCTGCCGTGCTGAGTTTTGGATTAAAGGCGTATATCTCAAGTTCTTGCGCAACGCCCTCGCCTTTTTTGAGTGTTATCCAAGCAGCTGGGAATAATTCTGTGCCGCCACCTGTAGTCTGCGAATCCATAAACGCATACCGCAAATAATCAGTAACAATAATATCGCCTGAAAGTGGGTCAAGTGTAGATTGAGGTGCAACTGCCAACGAAAGTGGGTCGATGGGTTCTATTGTTGTGCTGCGAACCAAGCTGTAGTCTGAAACATAATCATTAAACCGAGGCAAGTTCTCTATGGGTCGCTCTATCCATTTTGTTATTGGTTTGCCGTCTGTTCCAAGTTCGCGAACATACAGAGCCCCGCTTTGTGTCACGTAAAATGTACTTTGCGTGTTGTACTCAAGTCGCATACCAAGGGCGTCGTCGACTAGAGCGGTACCAAGCACGTTTTTCGCTCGAGCCATTGGTTGTTGGGGATCATCTGTGCGAAGAATGTCTTCGGTATATTCTGGATACCCTGCTATCAGTTGGCGCATAAATGGCTGCGTAGGACTATCTACTGAAATGGTGACAGTGTAGACACGTTTGCCCTTGTCGTCGCCAGACATGAGTTCCCAGTTAGGATTAATGTCGGTGATTGTGTACGAGGTGTCTCCAACCACCACCATGTTTTCGGGTGACGCGACCATCGTTACCGGTTCTTCGCCGGGCACTTCAATAACAACTTGTCTTCTAGAAACAAGAACATCGCCCTCAATTTTTTGAGAGAAGTACACCGTGCAACCTAACACCAACACAATGACACCAGTATGAATAGTCCATACGCCAACCGTTAAAATGGTAAATGGTATTTTCCGCACTGTAACTATAAACATATTGAGGCAAAGTAATGAGACCAGCCACATAAATGGCCACCAATGAAACCACTCGAATTCCGTCATTTCTAAACCACGTATTTCACGTAAATTCAACCATGCGTCTGGCTTCCAAATTGCAAAACTAACAGGCAAGCCGGATGAGCCAATAGAACTAAAAAGAAACAACGATATTAATATTGTTATTCCAAACCACACCTTCGTAAACAAATCTATAAACGAAAGAGCAAACAGTGTTGGGATAACTAGGAACCACCACAACGAATTAATCGAGTCTGTTTTCCAAAACAGCACGACAAAACTAAAAAGCGGAAGAAGCCAAAACAAACTTCCCGGAAGATTAAAAAGTATATGTGAAGGCCTTTTCATTTGTTAGCCTTTTTTGTACTCATATACACCCTGGCCTGATTTATCGCCAAGATTTCCGGCTTCTACCAAAGCAACAAGTTTTTGGTTTGGTAGATATTTAGGGTTTTCTTCAAGACCGTTGTACATCACCATCATTATATCTCTACAAACATCAAGACCAATGTAGTCTGCAAGGCGCAATGGTCCCATTGGGAACGCGCAACCAAGTTTCATAATGGAATCGATGTCTTTTGGTTCAGCCACACCATCGGTCCAAGCGTGAAACGCTTCGTTGATCATCGGCATCAGCACTCGGTTTGAGACAAAACCAGCAAAGTCGTGAGCGGGTACAGGAATTTTTCCCATTGATTCAGAAAGTGCCAGCGTTGCGTTTGTAGTTTCTTCGCTAGTTTCTTTTCCTTTAATAACCTCGACAAGTTTCATAATTGGAACAGGGTTAAAAAAGTGCATTCCAATCACACGGTGGCTTGCGCCTGGTATAGCGCTTGCTAAATCGGTTATTGAAATTGAAGACGTGTTCGTTGCAAGAACCGTGTTTGGACCAAACGCACTCTCCATGCTTTTGAAAATTGATTTTTTAACATCCACATTTTCTGTTGCGGCTTCGACTACCCAGTCTGCGTCGTTAGCATCCTCCATCGATGAAACATACGAAAGATTTTCTGTGGCTACTTTGCCGTCGGTTTCGGTCATTCGTTCTTTTTGAATTGAGCGAGCAATTTGTTTTGCATGGTATGCTTGCGCTCGTGTTAGTTGTTCTTCGTGTATATCAACAATAACCGATTGAAT
>JABJDN010000081.1 GCA_018665385.1 Phycisphaerae bacterium
AGAAATAGTGTGGTTCGACCATTGTCTTGTTCAATCCTTTTTTTACTCTCTTCGATGATACGCCGTACATCTTGAACGCCGATCATCGCTGCGTTAAATGTTTCTACGTGCCCGCTTGATTCATGAGCGATCACGTGCGCAAATGTAGTCTTGCCCGTTCCAGGAGCACCCCAAAAGAGCAACGAACTAGCAGTGTCGCCAGCGATCATTCTGCGAAGCAACATGCCTTCGCCAAGAATGTGCTCTTGCCCAACAATTTCTTCCAGCGTGGTTGGGCGTAGTCGGTCGGCTAGGGGCCGCACGCTATTACGCTTACGTACAGATTGCTCAAAAAATAAATCGGGCATACGGTGATTGTAAACGCAATAGTGGCTCCGATAATCAAACTACATTGCTAAATACAGTTCCATATTTCGAGATGTGGTGTATTCTTCCATTCTATGTGTGGAATAGTTGCTTACATTGGTTCAAAACCCGCTCGCGAACTTCTTCTTGAAGGGCTGAAGCGGCTGGAATATCGTGGATACGATTCTGCGGGTATCGCTCTATTAAATGGCGGTTTGCATGTAGCCAAAACCATCGGCAGAGTTGCTGGCCTTGAAGAACTAGTAAAAGATAACGATTCGTTCAATGGCACTATTGGAATAGCGCACACTCGCTGGGCTACGCACGGTAAGCCATCAGAAGAAAATGCGCACCCGCATTGCGATGGCGTAAAAAATGGACATGGGATTCAAGTTGTCCATAATGGAATTATTGAAAATTACTCTTCTTTAAAAACGTACCTCAAAGAAAAGGGGCATGAGTTTACAAGCGAAACAGACACCGAAGTGTTAGCACACCTGATTGGGGAGTTGTACGATGGAGATTTGGAACGGGCTGTGCAATCTGCACTTCGCGAAGTTACGGGCGCATACGCAATTGCAGTTGTATGTGAGCAAGAACCAGATGTTCTAGTTGCCGCACGAAAAGGTTCACCCCTTATTGTCGGTGTTGGTAAAGAAGAATATGTTGTTGCCTCCGATTCAAGTGCAATTGTTGCACATACCACGCAAGCATTTTTATTAGATGACGAAACTGTGGCTCGATTGACTCGCGACTCGTTCCGCACAACAACAGTTGACAACGTTGAACTCACTCCGGAAATAAAAGAACTTGAATACTCACTTGAGCAAATTGAATTAGGTGACTTTGAGCACTTCATGCTCAAAGAAATTTACGAACAACCATCGACTCTTACAACTTGTATGCAAGGCAGAGTAGATGCCATTGACGGGAAAATTATTCTTGGTGGTGTTGCGGAGTTTGCAGACCAACTTGCGAAAGCAAAAAGAATTTTACTTCTTGGGCAAGGGACAGCGTTACACGCCGCGATGATTGGCGAATATTTGTTCGAAGGGCTTGCTGGGATTCCAACCGAAGTTGAATTTGCAAGTGAATTCAGGTATAGAAATCCTATTGTTGAAGAGGGGACAATTGCGATTGCAGTAAGCCAAAGCGGCGAAACCGCTGACACGCTTGCTGCAGTACAAGAAGCAAAACGTCGAGGGGCTATGACCCTTGGTGCGGTAAATGTAGTCGGCTCAACAATTTCACGCGAAACAGACGCGGGGGTGTACTTGCGGGTTGGTCCTGAAATTGGGGTTGCGTCAACAAAAGCATTTATTGGGCAAGTCGCAGTGTTAACGATGCTTGCTACATATGTTGGCAGGCGGCATCATCTTGGCAAGGAAGATACGTTGGAATTGCTTGCTTCTCTAGGCGAAATGCCTGCGCATATTGAAACAGTGCTTGCGCACTCGGAGTATATTCTTCATCTCACAAAAGGCGTCGTCGATCGGGACAATTGGTTG
The DNA here is from genome assembly GCA_018665385.1 of Phycisphaerae bacterium. Taxonomy (GTDB): domain Bacteria; phylum Planctomycetota; class Phycisphaerae; order Phycisphaerales; family SM1A02. The sequence goes on from JABJDN010000081.1 coordinate 1,854, forward strand.
TTCCTTGGGCGAGGTACGAATTACCCAGTTGCCCTTGAAGGCGCATTGAAATTAAAAGAAATCAGTTACATCCATGCCGAAGGTATGCCAGCAGCTGAAATGAAACATGGTCCCATCGCGTTGATTGATAAGGGGATGCCTGTTGTGATTGTTGCGACTAAGGGCAGTCAATACGATAAAGTTATTGGCAACATGGAAGAGGTTCGCTCACGGGGCGGGCATGTGATTGCAGTTGCGACAGAAGGCGACGAAGCTATTCGAGCGCATTGCGATGATGTCATCTATGTGCCAGATGTTCCAGAACCTTTGCAACCGTTGCTTACGGTTGTTCCTTTGCAACTCATCGCATACCACGCTGCAGTCTTACGCGGCAAAGATGTCGACAAACCTCGTAACCTTGCGAAATCCGTTACGGTGGAATGAGTTTAGGCGGTTGTTGAGAAAATGCATAGTGTTTCAAAATTAATGCATAATATTAGGTAAATGCGTAAAAACTCACAGTTGAATAAATGCAGTCATCGTGCGATACTCTACTTTCTGTGACAAATGAAACGCAATCTTGGGCATGCGCAGGGCAAGTAGTATCACTGGAATCTCCAGTTCTTGTGGGCATCCTCAACGTGACGCCAGACAGTTTTAGCGATGGCGGGCAATTCGCTACGGTTGCCGATGCTGTAGACCATGCATTCCGTTTGATCAAGGATGGGGCAGGCATTATCGATATTGGGGGAGAATCCACTCGGCCAGGCGCAGCGCGAGTTTCAGCCAATGAGCAAATTGCACGAACTTGCAATGTCATACGAGGAATACGAGAGCAGAATGATGTCTGTATATCGATTGATACAACCCTTGCTGAGGTAGCAAAGGAAGCACTGCAGGCAGGGGCGAACATCATTAATGATGTTGCAGCAGGCACAGAAGACGATGCCATGTTCGAACTAGCTGCAAATACTGGCGCAGGCCTGGTCCTTATGCATAGACGTCTACCACCCGAGAAGGACCAGTACAGCGACCAATACGATGAAACGCCTGTATTTCAGGATGTTGTGGAAGATGTCTTAGGCTGGCTTCTCTCCAGAGCAGAAGCAGCAGAGCGTGTTGGGGTCAAAAAAGAGGCTATCGCTCTTGACCCAGGGTTTGGCTTTGGCAAAAGCGTGGAACAGAACTGGCAATTGGTAGAAGGGTCTAGTGCGTTTGTGGCTTCAGGATATCCAATATATGCAGGGCTCAGCAGGAAAAGCTTTATAGGAGCGACGGCTGGAATTGAGCACGTGGAATCGCGAGATACGGCATCTGCTGTTGCTGCTCTTGAAATGGCAATGCAAGGAGTTCAGATTTTTCGAGTGCACAATGTTTATGAGCATGCTCGAGTGCTACAATCCTTACCTTCAGCAAATCATTAAAACTTTAGGAGTAAGAACAGTGGCACTAGAATTTACAGACGATAATTTTCAAGCAGAAGTACTAGATTCTGACCAACCAGTCCTTGTTGACTTTTGGGCAGAATGGTGTGGTCCATGCAAAATGCTCGGCCCAGTTATAGATGAACTCGCAACAGAGTTCGAAGGCAAAGCAAAAGTGGGTAAAGTTGATATTGATAACAACCGAGATGCTGCTGTTACATACGGCATCCAATCTATTCCAACTATTCTTATTTTAAAGAACGGCGAAATTTCAAATAAGTTTGTTGGCATTGCATCGAAAGATGACCTTGCTGATGCAATTACTGCTGCAATGTAATTAATTTTTTACAGGGGCACTAGGGGCCGTAGCTCAGTTGGGAGAGCGCTTGCATGGCATGCAAGAGGTCGTCGGTTCGATCCCGATCGGCTCCACTTGATTCGATTGGTCTGGTCAACAAGAACCAAGTTAACAGTGTTTCGACTTGATGATTTCTGTTTCGATGCCACGCAATACTAGATGCAACAATGACCTGGCCATAAATGATTTCCGGATACGCTCTTTAGTAGGGATTCACAGCAGGTCTACCGCATCAGAGTAGAATAGCCGTCATGGATAAAACAGCAAGAGTTATGGCAGGAAACCCATCGACGAACAAATCGCTCTACAGAGCTGTGCGTTTTATGGTGCACGATGCAATGATTGCAATTGATTTGCCAGACGGAACTCGAACGCTTATTTTGCGTGAAATCGAAATGGATCGCGCAAAGAAACACGCGCGAGCTGACCGAGTGTATGGCTACACCGATTTCACTCCAGCTGGCGGCTTAAGTGGCGACCGTGATACTGGCGCAGCACAAGCGACAACAGAATGTTTACGCCGAAATGGAATTACGACTGTTATTGGGGACAGAACACTACCTCTTTTATATGTAGATGAAATGCAGGCGGCGGGTATACATGTCGTCCTTGATCCTGACATGGGTGTTACTGACCGCAGAGTAAAAGACGACGAAGAAATTGCTCACTTGCGTCATGCTCAAAACGTTACCGAACAAGCCATGCGAATGGCGTGCGAAACAGTCGCCCGCGCAACTGCAGATAGCGATGGCGTACTGCACGTTGACAATGAAGTGCTTACAAGCGAACGCTTGCGTACTATGATTGATACATTTCTTTTAGAACGGCACTTTTACAATCCGCCTTGCATTGTCGCTGGTGGAAGCGATGGCGGAGACTGCCATGAACTTGGAAGTGGCCCACTTCGAACAGGCGAACCGGTCATCATTGACATTTTCCCTTTAGACAAAGAATCGATGTACAACGGAGATTGCACTAGAACTGTTGTGCATGGCGTAGTATCAGACGAGTTACAAAAGATGCATATGGCGGTAGTCGAAGCAAAAAAGAGTGCAATAGAAGCAACGAAAGCCGGCATTTCGGGTGAAGTTGTTCACCTTGAAACTATAAGAGTGCTTACCGAACATGGGTACGAAGAAGGGTTACCCAAAAAAGGCGCACCTTCAACGTTTTGTTCAATGCCTCACGGCACTGGTCACGGTATAGGTCTTGAAGTGCACGAACCTCCGCTGCTTGACAGAAACGGCGCGG
>JABJDN010000134.1 GCA_018665385.1 Phycisphaerae bacterium
ATTCAAGTGAATAGGGCGAGTACCCAAGTGGACAAAGGGGGCAGACTGTAAATCTGCTGGCGTACGCCTTCACAGGTTCGAATCCTGTCTCGCCCATCGAGTAACACCTACCTGCGCATGCATGTAGGTGTTTCTCATTGAGTCCTATCAACAGAATAGCTTTACACGTTCGAGTTGAACCGTACAACCGCAATCGATATAAGTGTAATGTCAGCAGGTGTAATACCAGCAAGACGGGAAGCTTGACCAAGCGTAGCGGGCTTAAACTCTTTCAGTACATCAACCGCTTCGTTTCTGAGACCACTGATTTCGTTCGGGTTTAAACCGGCAGGAATTTTTCTGCCTTCGGTTTTCGCTTGCCGTTTAATTTCAGATTGTTGCCGGACGATGTACCCCTCGTATCGAACATCCGTTACAACCCTACGAATCAATCGAGGGTCTAACTTCTTCGGTAACTTTGAAACAATTTCAACTATAGGAGTGTCAGATTTTTTGACAAGTTTCCCAAGATTCAACTCTTTCATTTGATGCCGTATCTCTTCAAGGTGATGCGCTCTTGCTACCCAAGTTTCCCAGCGCTCTTCGTCAACAAGCCCAAGGTCCCTACCAAAGCGAGTCAAGCGTTCGTCTGAGTTATCAGCACGTAGTAACAGCCGATGCTCTGCTCTACTCGTAAACATGCGATATGGCTCACGTGGCATTGTTGTCACGAGGTCATCCATCATGACACCAATGTATGCTTGGTCACGACCAAGTACGATTGTTTCTTCGCCTTGCACAAGACGAGCAGCGTTCAATCCCGCAAGTAGTCCTTGCCCTGCTGCTTCTTCGTAACCGCTTGTGCCATTAATTTGCCCAGCTAAGAATAAACCGCGGACAAGTTTACTTTCGCATGTTGCATTGATTTGATGTGGACGAACGATGTCGTATTCCACTGCGTATCCCATTTGCAGAATGACGGCGTCTTTGCACCCCTTCATCATTGGGATAATTTTCTCTTGAATATCTGCTGGCAAAGAAGTTGAAATGCCGTTGCAATAAATTGAATCGCCATGCACAGTTTCTGGCTCTAGAAAAACATGGTGTGCGTCGCGATCTGCGAAGCGAACAACTTTATCTTCGATGGATGGGCAGTAGCGCGGGCCACTTTCTGCATCAATTGCACCGCTGTACATTGGGGCTTTATCAAGATTATCCCTGATTAACTGATGCATCTCTTTCGTGGTTGCGGTGATTCGGCAATCTACTTGTGGCAAGGGTGGAAAATTATCTGTTGGCAAATCGCTAAACGGTGTTGGGTTTTTATCGCCAAGTTGAGAAGGAAGTGAATCCCAGTCGATACTCTTTTTAGAAAGTCTTGGTGGCGTCCCTGTCTTTAAACGACCAAGTTCAAACCCTAATCTTTTAAGCGTTGCTGAAATTCCCTCAGCGGTTCCTTCGCCTACACGGCCACCTTTATTCTGGGCTTCACCAGTATGCATAAGGCCGCGCATGAACGTACCCGTTGTAAGTACAACTGCTTTTGCAAGCAGCGGTTCATCAAGCATCACACCTGTGACTTCACCATTTTCAACAATAATGTCATCAACAGTTGCTTCGATGACTTCGATATTATTTCGCGATGCAATCATATGCTGCACTTCATCGCGGTATTCGTCTTTGTCGGCTTGCGCGCGTGGTCCCCATACCGCTGGGCCCTTCGAAGTGTTCAACATTTTGAACATAATGCCAGTAGCGTCGATAGCTTGAGCCATAACTCCGCCAAGGGCATCTATTTCTCTGACGATTTGTCCCTTGCCAAGCCCGCCAATTGCAGGGTTGCAGGACATCACGCCAATAGTACTTGCGTCCATTGTAAGAAACGCAACCGTGCCATTTGGAAGTACGGAAGACGCAGCCCATGCTGCTTCAACACCAGCGTGGCCACCGCCAATAACAATAATATCAACAGTTCGAGACATAAAAGTTACTCCACAGTCCAGGTATTCGAGCCTGTAATGATTGCTTGCAAGTCTGCTTCGCCATTCTTTTCAACAACAGCGTCCACTTGCGAATGTAATTGGTCGTCGTACGAAGGGCGCGAGCCGTCAACGTAAAACACACCGATTGGTTCGGGAAAATCTGGGTAATACAATTGGCTTAACGTAAACGCTTGCGACAAGTTCGTTTCGTCGTGCACAAGCAAGTCTGCCTCTGTGAATTCATCGCCAAGTGTCACCACTTCAACTGCATCACCATTCCTGCGGATACCTTTGTTGCTCTCTGCTCCAAAGATTAGCGGCTTGCCGTGTTCAAGAAGAACAGTGTTTTCTAAACGTGTTTCTTTTTGCGTTGCGTAGAACCATGCTTGGTGATTAAAGACGTTGCAGTCTTGGTAGACTTCGATGAAGGACGTGCCGTTGTGCTTTGCGCCCCTATCAATCAACGGGGTGAGCCCCTTTACGTCCACGTCAAGCGAACGAGCAACATATGTACCGCCACTTGCCAGCGCAAGTGTAATAGGATTAATCGGCTCATCAAGAGAACCAAACGGTGTTGATTTTGTTACTTTCCCCACTTCGCTTGTTGGGGAATATTGACCTTTGGTCAAGCCGTAAATTTTGTTATTGAGCAACACGATATTAATATTAATGTTGCGACGAAGTGCGTGCATGGTGTGGTTTCCACCGATGGAAAGCAAATCTCCATCGCCAGAAATCAAAAACACTTCCAAGTCAGGGTTTGCGATTTTTACACCCGTTGCAAATGCTGGCGCGCGACCGTGCACAGTATGCGCACCGTACGTGTCCATGTAATAGGGAAAACGCGCGGCGCAACCGATGCCAGAGACAAAGACAAAGTCTTCCCTCTTCACTCCAAGGTTTGCAGCCATTTTCTTCATCGCAGTGAGCACTGCGTAATCGCCACAACCGGGACACCAGCGAACATCTTGGTCACTTGCAAAATCTTTTGGTTTATATGTAGGTAGTGCTATTTCTGTCATACAGCACCCCCTTTCAAAATTGCTTCAATTGAATCAGCAAGTTCCTCCACAAAGAACGAACGCCCACAAAGATTTTGAATGCCTTCTATGTCGATCAAGAACTGGCTTCTCAGAAGCATGCGCAATTGACCCGTATTCATCTCGGGCATTATTACTTTTTTATAATTGCCTAACACTTCACCAAGGTTCTTTGGAAACGGATTGATGTAATGCAAATGAGCCGTTGCCACGTTGATTCCACGCTCTTGCAACATAGTTGCAGCAGTCAAAATACTACCGCGTGTGCCACCCCATCCGAGTACCAACGTGTCCCCTTTGCCTTCAACTTCAAGGTCTGGAATAACATCTTGCAACTTTGTAATTTTCTCTGCACGATATCTTGTCATCAGTGCGTGGTTCTCGTGATCATAAGAAACATCACCAGTACCGTCTTGTTTTTCAAGACCGCCAACGCGGTGTTCTAGCCCAGGCGTACCCGGTATTGCCCACGGGCGAGCGCCAGTTTCAGCATCACGTTTGTATGGAAGGAACTCTTCTTCGGTCACTTCGGCATGCTTCACGTCTATAGTTGGTATTTCTGAAATATCTGGAATAAGCCAAGGCTCTGCAGCATTTCCTAACCCGCCTTCAGATAAGAAAATAACAGGGCACATAGCACGCATTGATAATCGAACTGCTTCAATAGCCATGTGGAAGCAATTGCCTGGGCTTGACGCTGCTACCACTATCACTGGGCATTCGCCTGGCCTGCCAAACATGGTTTGCAGTAAATCTGATTGCTCTGTCTTTGTTGGCATTCCTGTCGATGGTCCCGCCCGTTGTACATTTACAACGACAAGGGGAAGTTCCATCATGACCGCTAATCCAATTGCCTCTGATTTCAATGCAAGGCCTGGGCCCGAAGTTCCAGTCACACCAATTTGACCTGCGAAAGATGCACCGATTGCAATCATGACCGCTGCGATTTCATCTTCTGCTTGCATAGTACGAATACCAAATTGCTTTAACCTTGCAAGACCGTGCAACACATCCGATGCTGGTGTAATTGGGTAACTTGCATAGACAACTGGCTTGCCAACTTTTGTAGCAGCAGTCACAAGACCAAGCACGATTGCTTCGTTACCCGAGATCCTTCGGTACTCACCCGCTTTTAATTTTGCTGGCGCGACTTCGTATTGCGACGGGAAGAACTCTGCTGTTTCTCCGAAATAGTATCCAGCCTTGATTGCTTTTTCGTTGAGGTCTGCAATTTCTGGTTTGTTTTTCAATTTCCCGAAATAGTTTTGCAACTTATCAATTGTGGAATCAATTTCTCGTGAATACAACCATGAAACAATTCCAAGGGCGAACATATTCCTGCAACGGTCAATATCTTTTACTGATATGTCTGAATCTTCACTTGCGAGCGATTCGCGTGTCAAGCGCGACATAGGCACGCGACAAATTTTGTACTTCGCATTGATAACTTCATCATCAAGTGGGTTGTAGCCTTCTTCGTACCCGCACTTCTTAAAGTTACTCTTATTGAATTCGTCTTCGTTGACAATCACAATTCCACCTGGCTCAACGTACTCCAGATTGGTTTTGAAGCCTGCAGGGTTCATTGCCACCATAGCATTCACTAAATCGCCCGGCGTATGTATTTCGTTGCTTGAGAACTGCACTTGGTACCCAGAAACTCCAAAAGTAGTACCCCTTGGAGCACGGATTTCTGCTGGAAAATCAGGGGCTGTGGCGAAGTCGTTCCCTGCAAGTGCAACTGCATCTGTAAAGTGCGAACCCGTAAGTTGCATACCGTCGCCACTGTCGCCACAAAAACGAACAGAGACTGAAGGTAAAACCTTCGCTTCTGGGTCAGGAGAAGGGTTTAAGTTGGATTCTGGAGGTGATTTGGTAGCAGTCATGTACGACGCATCCTTATGCAGTTCTGTAATGGGATATTGTACTAAAACGACTCTTATTTGCGGTTATTTATGCTAAAACCAGAAGTGTTTTTTCAACTTGTAGGTAATGGGTTTACTTCATTCTGGAAGATTGGTACAATACATGGCTCGAAATGGAGTCTCACAATGGCAAAAGCAGCTGAAAAATTAATTGTTCCAAACACTGAAATGACGTTCACGGTCAGCACTGACCCAAAGCGCCCTGCTGCACGCAAAACAATTGAGCGACTTATGTGGATGCAACCACAAGTCAAGAAAGACCATTCGATGCTCCAGCGTCGCCGCAAGCAAAAAGACATCAAGTACACCCTTCGCGCTGGTCGTGTCTGGTTTGATCGTCCACGAGCTACGCGTACTGTACGTTGCGCAAAAGGCGTGTCCTTTACGTTGAATGTAACACCTCAAATTTTAAACGATTTGAAAAGTGTTGCTAAGTACTTAGACTTCTAAGCATACCCCAGCATAATTTCTGCGATAGGAGATCTGCCACTTGGCAATTTGTCTCCTGATATCCATTGTATTTCTTCGTATTCGTCGTTCTTGCAAACAGTTCCGCTGCTGCTTTCAAGTTTGTAAATTAGTTCCCATGTTCTAGCGTGTTCGTCGAACACGATGCCCACTTGAATAGGGTTACCCGTCACAGCCAAGCCGACTTCTTCTTGCAACTCTTGAAGTATCGCATCATCTGGTTGCTTGCCGGGCTCAACACAGCCTGCGGGTACGTACTCCCACGCCTGTTTGTATTGATGCACATGTCGTGATCGTTTTCCCCAGAGATAGGATGTTTTAAACATCGTAATACCCTTCACGCCCAGTGGACGAATCCCAAGGTCGTACGATTCTGTCTGCACTGCGTAGAACCTATACGCACACTCCATAGCGTGTATGTTTGCGCCCCCATGGCCATTGCGGTGCACTCCAAGTACATGCAGAATCCTGCCGTCGTAGACGGCAGGATTCTGCTTGCATAGTTTTGTAAAACGAGAATCTACTTCATCAAGAGATGAACGGTCGGGAACGAACGTTCCCTCTTGCACATAGATTGTCGCTGGACGACGTAATCGCATTACCCAAATTCAATACCTTGGGCAAGTGGCATTTCATCACTCCAGTTACTTGTACAGGTTTGACGTCGCATATACGCCTTCCATGAATCAGAACCGGACTCACGACCACCGCCAGTATCTTTTTCGCCACCAAATGCTCCACCAATTTCAGCACCACTCGTGCCAATGTTCACATTAGCAATTCCGCAATCTGAACCTTCAGGAGATAGGAAACGACCTGCGTTTCGCATTGAATTTGTAAATATTGCACTGCTAAGACCTTGGTCGACGTCGTTGTGCATCTCTAGCGCTTCGTCTAAATCGCTTATTTCGAAAATGTACAAGAGAGGCGCAAACGTTTCTTCTTTCACTACCTCAGGCATTTTCCCTTTCGGCACTCGCACAATTGTTGGCTCTACGAAGTTACCCGCGCGGTCTGCCCAACGGTCAATACCCTCGATGCCACCGCAGAGAATTTCGCACCCTTCTGCTTTTGCTTGTTCAATTGACGAACGCATGTTGTCAACTGCTTGCTCGTTGATCAGCGGTCCCATGAGCGTTGAGCCCTCGAGTGGATTGCCAATCGAAACTTGCGTGTATGACTTGAGCAAGCCTTCAGTGACTTTGTCCACAATTGATTCGTGGCAAAGAAGGCGGCGCGTTGAAGTACAACGCTGCCCTGCTGTGCCCACTGCGCCAAAGAGCGTGCCCCTGATGACCATATCAAGGTCAGCATCATCCATAATGATGATTGCATTGTTTCCGCCAAGCTCTAATAGCGAGCGACCCAAACGGCCACCGACTACTTCGCCAACGCGACGACCCATTCTGCAAGAACCTGTCGCACTAATAAGTGGTAATCGACGGTCTGCAATCATTGGCTCGCCAATTTCTTCAACAGTACCAATAATCAAACCGAACACATCGCAAGGGTCACCGTTTTCTGGTGTAAATATATCTTGATCGCGCATGACTTCATGTGCAACATTAATCATTGCAATTGCTGTCAACGGAGTGATATCGCTTGGCTTCCAAATCGTTGTGTCGCCACAAACTGCTGCAAGCATAGAATTCCATGCCCACACCGCTACTGGGAAGTTAAATGCTGAGATAATCCCAACAGTTCCAAGTGGCTGCCACTGCTCCATCATTGCATGACGAGGCCGCTCTGAAGCGATGGTTAATCCGTACAATTGGCGCGAAATACCGACAGCAAAGTCAGCAATGTCAATGCATTCCACGACTTCGCCGATGCCTTCTGCAAGAATTTTTCCGCATTCCATCGTGACAAGTTCGCCTAGTGGTTGTTCGTATTCACGAAAAGCGTTGCCAATACGTCGAATGAGTTCACCGCGCTTGGGTGCTGGAAGCATCCGCCACTCTTTAAAAACAGCCTGAGAGCGTGCAACTTGGTCGTTGTACTCTTCCGTTGTTTGCCTTCGAACAGCCGCAATTGGCTCTCCAGTCGCGGGGTTGTAAGAAATTATGTGATTGTCTGTTGCTTCAGAAGCGTCGCAAACAAGCGGGTGATTGATAAGGTTTGTAAGTGTTGTTGTCATCTCTGCATTCTAGCACACCAAGAGGTGGTATTATTCCCAACATGCCATTAGATAGAAACGGAATAGCAAAGCGTGCAGCCCAAGAACTAAAAGACGGATATTACGTCAATCTGGGAATAGGCATGCCCACCCTTGTAGCGAATTATGTACCCGACGGAATGACCGTCTGGTTGCAGTCTGAAAATGGGCTTCTAGGCATGGGCGAGTTTCCAAAGGATGCAGATGTTGATGCTGACCTGATTAATGCGGGCAAACAAACTGTGACCGCTGTACCGGGCGCAAGTTTTTTCTCCTCTGCAGAATCATTCGAGATGATTCGAGGCGGTCATATTGATTTAGCAATTTTAGGTGCGATGGAAATTTCACAAGAAGGCGATATTGCGAACTGGATGATTCCAGGAAAAATGATTAAAGGCATGGGCGGGGCGATGGATTTAGTAGCCGGCGTGAATAAAGTAGTTGTCATCATGGATCACGTGACTCGAAAAGGCGACCCTAAACTAATTCCAACATGCACGCTCCCTCTCACCGGCTTGCGTTGCATTGACATGATTATTACTGACCTCTGCGTAATGGAAATGGACAACAATGCGCAGCGCTTTGTTATCACTGAACTTGCTCCGAATGTCACCATCGCAGAAGTGCTAGAAAAAACAAGTGCAGAAGTTCTTGTCTCTAGCGCAATACACTAAGTACCCCTCACATAGTTTTATACAAAAAAGAACCGCGACTTTCATCGCGGCTCTTTCCAGTTGGGGAATACGTAGTATCTAAAATTCTTTAGAACGGTGCTGCATCTGCGCTTTTAATCGAGCGAGAATTGATGAGTGCATTTGACTTACTCGTGACTCTGAAAGATCAAGGGTTAAACCAATTTCTTTCATTGTCATTTCTTCGTAGTAATACAACACAACAATAAGTCGTTCAGCACGAGTGAGTCCTTTTGTTAGAAGTAACTGCAAGTCTCTACGTTGCAATTCAAGGACTGGGTTCTCTTGACGCTTATCGCGAACGACATCAATTTCTTGTACTTCTTTCGATGAATCTGAATCGTACGCTTTGCGATTGAGCGAAGTCATCATGATTGGACGGGAATCTCGTTCGATTTTTTCATATTCTGAATTATCGACTTCTAGTTCTTGAATTACCTGCTCGTCAGTTGCCTTCAGCCCAGTAGTCATTTCAATTGACTTCCGTGCGCGGTCTACCTTGGTACTTCGAGATCGTACAAGCCTTGGGACCCAATCCATTGCACGTAGTTCGTCGTAGATCGCTCCACGCACTCGTTGGGTGCAATATGTTTCGAATTTGAACCCGCGCTCTAGGTCGTACGCATCAATTGCTTGCATTAAGCCGAACAAGCCAGCGGAATACAAGTCGTCAACGTCGACTTCTGATGGCAACTTGGTGTGCACGCGTTCAGCTGTATAGCGAACGAGTTGCAGATAGTGCTCCATCAGCACGTTTCGTATCTCTAGAGTTGGTTCGTTTTTATACGAGAGCCATACGTCTAGCAAAACCATTTCGCCGCGAGGTGTGGACACGGTAATGTCTAGACCTTTAGGTACTCTGCCTTTGAGGGCTGCTTTTGTCAGCGGTTTTTTAGGCTCAGCGATAGCTGCTTCGCCTTCGATCGGTGACGTAATTGTTTTTTGAACGGTTGCACTTGGCATCGGTCTACTCCTTGACCCTGTCTAAAACTTTCGCGAACATTCGCGGTGTCTTCATCGTCTTGCCAATCCTTGGCACAGACTCTATTAAAACTATACCACGTGTTGGCTGTGTTAGACAATGATTTTTTAGGGTTGTTTGGGATGAATTTTTATTTTGCTGAAAACAGGGCACCTTATTTAAAGTCGCATTCAACTCGGTTTCGTTCAAGTAAATAAGAAATCTATTTGCGAATTGTCGATTCACGTACAGCTTTAGAGCGGCGTACCGTCCGAGAATATATAGCCTTGGCCTTCTACTTTCAGTGATTGTACGCATTCCAATGGCACATCGACCCAGGTGGGCCAGAATACCTAACCCGCGTAATCACAACTAGTTATCGGTCTATATACTTAAAAAATAGCGTGTACAAGCTTTTCAGGGCGTGCTTGGCTTATATGCGCTGAAATGTCCTGCCCGTCGGTAAACCAACTCAATGGTTTCCCAATTGTACAGAGTGCCGAGACTGTTTCGCCTGGCAATTCTAGTTCGTCAAGTTTGGTAATAATAACTCGGTCGTACCCAGTCATAATAAAACTATCTGCAGCTCGCTTGCAAGCAGAACGCGAAGTCGCAGCGCTTAGTACGAGATGTGTTTCATCTGGCCGAGCTACTTTTAGAATGTTTGCTGTTTCCTGAATTCGATCATCGTCCGAAGCGCTTCGCCCTGCTGTGTCAATCAAAACGATGTCAGAATGTTTGCAGGACTCGATTGCGTATTTCATTTGCTCTGCTGTACCTGCGATTTCAAGGGTAGCGTCAAACAAGTTTGCATACTGCTGCAATTGATCGACTGCCGCAATACGGTACGTGTCCGCTGTAATAAGCGAAATTGTTCTGCCCTGTTGCAAACGGAACTTTGTTGCTAGTTTAGCAATAGTCGTAGTCTTCCCTACACCAGTTGGTCCAACCAGAGCAATCACAGTTGATGCAGTATTTTCACGGCTTGGCGGAGGCAACGTCCTTGGCAAGCGACGAATCAATTCTTGTATAAGAATACCTCGCATATCTTCTTTACTTGTTCCAGAATCAACATCGAGGTGATGGATTATCTCAGAGGCAAGAGAAGACTCAATCCCTTTTTGCAGTAAAGAACGGTGCACTGCATTCAGCGTAGGCGACAATTGACCGCCAGCTTCAAAATCCAGTACACCACCGACAAGTGACTTGATCTCTTCTATTCCTTCTTCCAATCGCGCTTCCATATGAATACCAGAGGACACAACTACCGATGGAGCTGTTTCGCCCAACAGCATTTGTGCGTACGCTACGGTTTGCCGCCTGTCTTCCGTAGTTGATTGAACAGCCGTATACGCATTTTCCACGTGTGCATCAACTTGCCCGACGACCTGCAATTCTACCTCTGGGACAATTTCTTCTTTGCACAAAACAATAACGTCATCGCTTCCGCAAGCAATCTTCTCTTTAATCTTCCGCCGAGTGTTTTGGGAAGAAACGACAACAATGGGTAACCCTTCAGAAATGAGTGGCATAGCCGCACGATGCAACGCTTCTGTAACTCTTTCCTGAGAAATGGCACTCGTTGCAATTGCTACTTCGACGTCCTCTGGCAACTCGACGCATCGAATAACTTGCTGGCCACCCAATTGCGTTGTCGACACCCTTGCACAAATTTGTCGTCGTAGTGCTGCGCGGATTTTTTCAACACTTTCCTCTTCAGACAATCCCGCGCTGTCAGAGGCTGTTGCTAAAATTAAAGAAATATCTTTTACAGAAACATTTTCTTCAAGTAGCATTTGCATTATTCGGTGCAATCTTGCAAGTGTAATTGTTTTACCAATAGTACTTTCAACTAAGCGGTGCGAGACCGCTCGAAGGTCTTTCACCATCGCAAATACTTCGTCACGGGTTAATAATTCCGCTGCGTGTTTATCTATCACATGAGAAAGATGCGTGATTATGACAGACACTGGGTCCATCACTTGCACAAAAAGTTCACCGACTTCATCTCGAAGCTCTTTCGTGATCCAAAGCACAGGCAATCCGTACACTGGATCACGTTCTTTGATCCCCTCAAGATTTAGCTCTATTTTTCCATCATCAACCACCATGAAATGGTCTGTGTGCACAATACCTTCTGCGACAACCCCGTTTCGCAAGTAAATCCGATACTTGTTTGGGGACAAATTCAGATCGTCTTTTATATGTATAGACGAAAACTTCATCCCCTTCTTCTCGTACACATGCGCCCGCAATGAGGCAATCTGCTCAATAAGGTTCCGGCTTGACTCTTCGGGAGCCAAGGGCAGGAGAGATTTTCCCAATTCAATACGTATGATTGAACTTCGAACAGTTGATTCTTGCTCTTGCAGGGCAATTGCATTCTCAGGATCGTCTCTAGTTAATGCAGTGTTTTTTTGGTAATTCGTCCATGCGAACAGTACGCAGAGTTGCGCTACCACGAGCAAGGGCATGGTTGGCAATGAAGTCGCAGACAAACAAATAAGGATCAATGCAACTGAACCAAGTCCAAACGAGACTGGATGGGCTAACAAATGCCGAGGAATGCCTATTCCAAGCGCTTCACGGTTGTTTTGCTTGGCAATCAAGTTGATTAAACCAGCCAATATACCAAGCGCCAAAAGCACCCGCCAAGAGTCAAACAGGGTCGAAAAGATGTCTTTATCCCAAAATTGTTGCCCTAGAACGTGAAAATCCAATGCGAAAGTTGGACGCACAATGAGCCCAACTACTCCAATACAACAATAATAAAGCGCTCTATTTCGCGACTTAGCCATCCTTGGCAACCTACTCTGGGCATCCATGCCCGTTTTGGGAAATACACTAATCGTACATCCAGCCTTCTCATCGGCAACTTAGTTGGCTCTACGTGATTATCATGCGCGTATGTTGCGATTCATAGTATGTTGTATCCCACTTCTCGTAGCCCAATTTGCGGCCGCGCAAGAGTCTTATACGCTTGACGAGAAGACTGATACCTGGGTTCTTACCAATGCCCCTGAGCCAGGGTCCCCAGAAGCACAACTTGCTGTTGCAGCGAAAGAACTTGCTGAAGGTGATTATCAAGAAGCCATAAAATTGTCTTCCATCTGGATGGTACGCCACAAGCGTCACCCGCTTTTGGGCGAAGCGCACATCATTCACGGCGATGCGCTTTTTGAACAACGATATTTTTATGAGTCACTCTTTGATTACGAAATTGTTGCTCGAGATTTTTATGGAACACAAGCAGAAATTATCGCCAACGAGCGAGAACTTCAAATTGCAACCATGTTCGCCCATGGGTTAAAGAGACGTAACTTTGGATTCAGAATGTCAGACGCGACCGACGAAGCGGAAGAACTATTTATTCGAATTCAAGAACGATTACCAGATAGCCCCTTGGCTGAGACTGCAGCTCTTGAACTTGCTGATTTGTACTACCGGAAGCAGAAGATGAAATTGGCGAACGATATGTACCAAATTTTTATCGAAAACTTTCCTACGTCTCCCTTTATCGAAAGAGCGCGGGCGCGTCTCATTTACACACGGCTAGCGACGTACCGTGGACCAGCCTTCAACTCAGTAGGACTTGACGATGCACGCAAAGAACTTGTTCAATTGCAATACATAAGCCCAAGGCTTGCGACTGCTGTGAACTCTGATGGGCTCATCACTCGTATTGACGAATCATTAAGCCAAAAAATGCTTCACACAGCAAAATGGTATTTAAGAGTCAACAATCCAATTGCAGCTGAATATACCGTGAGGCGATTACTAGAAACGCATGAAAACACGACCGCTGCAATTGAAGCAATGGAAGACCTTGTCCCGAACATAATGCCCCAATTACCACCAGTGATACTTTCTGAAATTGGCGACTTTTACGATATATACCGTGAGCATATTCTTGGTTCAACACAAACATTCATAGACACAATAGAGAGCAATCCGTGATTCGCATTTTACTACTTACATGTATAGCCATTGCTTGCGCAGGCTGCTCAAATGACCCGACTATGGGCTACTCTTCTTCGTCGCTGTATGCAACGCAATTCAAAAGTGTTTCTATTCCAATTTTCGGAAATGAATCTATGGAACGCGAAATTGAATTTATGCTTACAGACGCAGTCATCAAAGAAGTAGAAGCTAGAACTCCGTATCAAATTTCAAGCGATCAATACGCTGACACTACTCTGACAGGAACAATTCAATCCGTTACACTCAAGACTATCAGCCAGTCTCAAACAACGAGACTTGATAATGAAATGCTTATCATTGTCGTTATGGATTTCGAGTGGACTGATCTTACAAGCGGCCGCCGAATTGTTGGACGCAAAAACTTTACAGCAAGTGCACTCTTTATTCCTTCTGCTCCATCATCTGAGCCGATAGAAATGGGTAAGTTTGCTGTTGTACAGCTGTTGGCATCAGATATTGTTGACCAGATGCAAGCATCTTGGTAATTTCCCAAACAAAATCTACAACACACCCTATTATTACTACTCACGATTCATTCACTCTATAGACCCTTGAAGGTGCCCACATCATGGCAAACCCAACCGGCGACGATAAAAACAAAAAACCTACCTCACCAAATCCACAAAAGCCCAAACTGTCTCGTGGCTTATTCAGTTGGATGCTTATCTGCTTCGTACTCATCATGCTTTGGGGAGTCATTAATGGTGGCAGTGCCGGACAAGAGATTACAAGTTGGGGTGATTTTTACCAACGTGCCACGAATAATGAATTTGTCGATAATCAAGTCGTCTTAGAAAACACTCGAATAATGGCTGTCATTGCTGAACACAAAGAATCAAATGGTGGACCACTTGGCTCCATTGATATCCCTGCAGGAACCGAAGTCTTTTTCCCGATTGCAGGCGAGAACGATGACTGGTACAAAGAAAAATTGACCGAAGCCAACATTGATTTTACAAATGAAAAAGATACCGGCTTGTTCATGCACTTCATTATGAGTTGGGGACCGATGCTTATCATCTTGTTCCTTATCTTTTTCTTCATTTCGCGTTCTGCAAGAGGCGGTGGCGCTGGTGGTATGCTTGGCAATTTCGGAAAGTCGAAACATAAAATCGCCCAAAAAGGCGACAGCAAAGTTACATTTGACGATGTCGCAGGCATTGTTGAAGCGAAAGCTGAAGTACACGAAATTATCGAATTCCTAAAGAACCCAAAGAAGTTTGCTCGCCTAGGCGGACGCATACCTCGCGGCATTCTGCTTGTTGGCTCACCTGGTTGCGGCAAAACTTTACTAGCAAAGGCAATTGCCGGCGAAGCTGATGTCCCATTCTTCACAATATCAGGCTCAGACTTTGTCGAAATGTTCGTTGGCGTTGGCGCAAGCCGTGTACGCGACTTGTTTAAGCAAGCAAAAGAAGCATCACCATGTATTATCTTTCTTGATGAAATTGATGCTGTTGGTCGAAAACGCGGCAGTGGATTTTCAAGCGGCGGTCACGATGAACGAGAGCAAACACTCAACGCAATCTTAGTGGAGATGGATGGCTTCGAACTCAGCGATCAAGTCATAGTAATGGCTGCAACAAACAGAGCCGATGTTCTTGACCCAGCCCTTACACGCCCTGGTCGATTTGATCGACAAGTGCAAGTGCCGCTTCCAGATGTTGAAGGCCGCAAAGCGATTCTTGCAGTGCATGCTAAGAAAATCTTGCTTTCCCCTAGTGTCGACCTTGGTCGAGTTGCAAGAGGTACGCCGATGTTCTCAGGGGCTGATCTTGAAGCACTTGTGAACGAAGCTGCAATTATTGCTACCTTGGCCGACAAAGATTTTGTTGACCAACTGGACCTCGACGAAGCACGCGACAAAATCCGATGGGGTCGCGCAAATAAAAGTCGAAAAGTGCAAGAACTGGAGCGTGTTGCAACCGCATACCACGAGTCGGGCCATGCGGTTGTGCAAATCGTACTTCCACATACCGACCCTGTTCATAAAGTCACCATTATTCCACGTGGCCAATCTGGTGGTGCAACATTTAGTCTGCCTGAGAAAGACAGGTACTTTTATAATCGTAAATACCTTGAAGCCTCGATGCGAGTTCTCTGCGGTGGCAGGATTGCAGAACGACGCCAAACAAGCGACATCTCCAGTGGTGCGTCCATGGACATTCAAATGGCTACAAGCTACGCCCGCCATATGGTGCTTGACTGGGGCATGTCTGACCGTTTAGGTTTCGTGCAATATTCTCCTGATCCAAACCGAGAAGCGATTTTTGCAGACAGAGATTACTCCCCTGATACTGCTCGCATTATTGACGAAGAAGTAAAACGGCTTATTGATTCTGCCTATGCAGAAGCGGAGCGAATCATCGATGAACACTGGGAACAGGTTGTCGCTATTTCAGACGCTCTGTTGCTCTACGAAACCTTGCAAGCAGACGAGTTAGAAAAACTTATGAAGGGTGAATCTATTACTCGTGCAACTGTTTCTGGTCTACTTGACGAGGAATCGGATGTTGGTAAAACAGATGAAACCTCAAAGCAAACTGACCCTGAAGAATCGACAGGAAACGAAGACGCTATTCTTGATCCAGCGTAGTTTTTCACCAGTAGCCTCGTTCACTTAGACACTAGAAGAAACTACAAGTTCCTTAATTTTGGAAATTGCAAAACCCCACGCCCGCGCTGGCATAATTTCAGGCGGCATTGTTAATTCGTTCGAGTCAGTGACAACATCTACGACAACTGGTCCATCCATAGCAAGTGCTTCCTTAATTCCAGCATCCAAATCTGCAGGATTTTCAATACGTATACCTTTACCGCCCATGGCAATGCCGCAATCAGCGAAGTTTGGGTTCTTCAAATCGATACCCCAATCCGCATAACCCATGGACTCCATTTCCATTTTGACTAAGCCTAGTTTGCTGTTGTTGAAAACGATGCACTTGATGGGAAGGTCGTACGTAACGGCGGTTATAAAATCGCCCATCAACATTGAAAAACCGCCATCACCACAAAGTGCAATAACTTGCCGAGACTTGTCGAGCGCTTGTGCGCCCAGCGCCTGCGGCATAGCGTTCGCCATCGATGCGTGGTTAAACGACATTAAAAAATCGCGGGTCCCTTTCATGTGAATATGCCGAGCCATCCACACAGGTGGCTCGCCGGTGTCTGCAATAAAAATTGCTGAATCGGTGGCGTGTCTACATATTGCACGGGCAACAGCTTGGGGTCGAATTGGAGCTTTGCGCCCTTGTACATCACCCTTCTTTGCCATTTTCTTTTCGTACGAAGCTTTCTTCTTCTGCACTTTTAAAAGAAGGGTCGAATCTGTTTTTGTATCCACCATTGGCAACAAAGCCTCAAGTGTTGGGCGGATATGACCAACTGCACCTATCGACAAATCGCAGCGTCGACCAATGCGCTCAGCTGCAATATCAATTTGAATAATTTTTGCATGTTTTGGCAGAAATTGCCTGTAGGGATAATCGGTTCCAAGCAATACCAGAGTGTCGCAATGACTTACAGCCTCGACACCACCAGTCGTACCAAGTAAACCTAGCCCGCCTGCCCAAAACGGATTGTCTTGGTCCAGTACTGCTTTGCCTTTTAACGAATGCACTACTGGTGCTTGTAACTTTTCAGCCATTGCCAGAACTTCTTTTGTTGCACCGCGTGCTCCCCACCCCACCATAAGTGTCACCGAGGGAGAACTGTTAATCGCATCTGCGATTTCTTCAAGGTGTTTTTTCGCTGGCACTACTTCTGAATCTGTAACAAATACTTTGTGAACACCCGCTTCTTTAATTTTATCTGGTCCCACATCAGACGGAATAGACAAATGCGCAACACCAGAGTGCGCTAGGGCAGACTGCGCTGCAAGAACACCCATTCTTGGCATTTGGCAGGAACTCATCACTGTTTGGTTGTATACACAAACGTCATCAAACAAGCGACCTACGTTTACTTCTTGATGGTAATCGCTCCCAATTTCACTTCTTGGAACTTGCCCCGTTATTGCAAGCACAGGAGCGTGATCCATTTTTGCATCGTACAAACCGTTTAACAAATGTATCGCGCCCGGTCCAACGGTACCAGCACAAATTCCAAGTTGTCCAGTAAGCTTCGCTTGCGCGCCCGCAGCAAATGCTGCGACTTCCTCGTGTCGAACATGCATCCACTCAAAGCGGTCGTCGGTTCGAAGCGCATCGGCAAGCGGGTTTATTGCGTCGCCCATGATCCCCCAGACTTGGCGGTGAGAAACTGGTGCAATAGAATCAAGAATGGTTTGAAATACAGTTCCCTCTGTCATACATAATCTCCTTACTCAGATGCTACCACACTACCTTATGCCCAGTTTGCTCTTCGCGTGTAGAATTGAAATTCCAAAGATGAAAATCGTCTTTAGCGGTGAACTCTCACCATGGAGAATCGATACACACGTATTGTTCACGCCTAACGCTGATGCGAGACATGCACAAACCGCTTTGTTGGCTTTGCCTTTTTCTGGCGATGCTGACACTTTTACTTTTACTCTATCGCCGAACTGCCCAACTATTTCTGTTCTTGATGCATTTGGAATGATTTTCACAAACAAAACAATGCCAGTGTCTGTCGCTTCAATCAAGTCAATCACCGAGCACTTTTTTATTCCGCAAGTAATGGTGATAATGCTGCGCAAATCTATGTGCTTCATCTCGAATTGCTTGCACAAGTTTCAGCCCTTCGTTATTTCTACCCAATCGAATAGGTTCGGACGCGCCAACTGTATAGAGTTGCTCCTCTTTCTTTGCAATACTAATAACAAGTGGTGGCTGCACTTCAAACTGTTCAAACGCTTCCATTGCAGATGAGAGTTGCCCTTTTCCACCATCAATCACGATAAGGTTTGGGTAGAGTTCCAAACCCTTACCAGCATCGCGATACCTTCGAGAAATTACTTCACGCATAGACATGTAATCGTCGTTGCGTGCTGTTTTAATCTTGAACCTTCGGTACCCTTCTTTGTATGGTCGACCATCCATAAAGCTTACTTTCGCAGCTACGGTTTCGCCACCTTGTAAATGTGCAATATCAAACGCTTCGATACAGCGTAATTGTTCATTAACCCCAAGTGCTTTTTGAAGCGCATTCATTCCTGCAGAGGGATCCTTTGCAAATACGGTGACTTCGGATTGCCAAATCACTTCAGCACTTGAACGATCGTCTAGTTTTTCCAAGGCAATAATTTGGTCTCTAAAGACGGCAGCCTCTTCGTACTTCTTATTCTTCGCAGCTTCGTCCATCGAGCATTGCAATTCTCGTAACATGACACTTCTCTTTGAAGTAAGAAACCGAAGAAACTGATCGATGGTTTTACCATACGATTCCTGACTCACTCGGTTTGCACATGGTGCAGAGCAGCGTCCCACTGCATGCAACAAACATGGCCTAAAAAACACATTGCTAGCGTCATCGTGCTTTATATCTAAGTGGCATGTTCTGTATTTGAATACAGTCTGCAACATATGAATCGCTTGATGCAAAGCGCCAACTGATGTAAATGGACCAAACAATTTGGCGCCTTGAAATTGCTCATCTGCGGGATTTCGAGTTACGAAGACGCCAGGATAGTCATCTTTTTTTGTAATAACCAAATACGGGTACGTTTTCCCATCGAGTTGCAACGTATTGTATTTGGGTCGGTGGTCCTTAATTAATCTTGATTCTAATAGAAGCGCCTCCCATTCAGTTTCGCAATCAATAGTCTCGATTATGGCAACTAATGGCAACATCCCTTGCTTCCAAGGCCCAATATCCGCCGATTCTAAAAAGTAGGAGGTCACTCTTTTTTTAAGAGATCCCGCCTTCCCAATATATAAAATCTCTGCGTTTTCATCATGCATAAGATACACACCTGGCGAATCAGGGAGTGTTTTTGCGAACTCAGCGTGTTTTTTTCGCTGTTTCTCCGCTTTCAATGCAATGTTTTCTTTTTTCATACGATTCCCTATTCTAACAGCGGATATATCTATTTATTCCGTTGATTCTCATCGTTACTACAAGTACAATAATGTACTACGCTCGTTTACCCCAACCCCCTTTATTTACCCCCCTATTGGAGAATTAGAAATGAAACAACTATTAACACTTACTTTAGTAACTATTATTGGCTTCGCAGTTGCAGGTTGCAACAAAACAAGTAAAGTCAATGCTGGCGCAACATCCGCCGCAACTACATCATGCAGTGCTTCTGCTGATGCATGTTGTGGCTCAACAGCATGTACTACTAGCAAGGCTAAGCCAGCTGCTGCAGGCTCAACAAGTAATGAATGCCAAATGTCATGCTCAAGTGCAAACAAGATGAAAAAGATGACCAAGCCAGCTGCTGCAGGCTCAACAAGTAATGATTGCCCAATGTCCTGCTCAAGTGAAAACAAAATGAAAAAGCTGACCAAACCAGCTGCTGCAGGCTCTTCAAGTAGCGCATGCGATCCTAGCGACTGTGGTGATTGGAAAGGCGCTTGCCCAATGTCCGGTGGCAAGTAAATCAATACCTTGATTTTTCAAAAGCCCCACCTCTTGGTGGGGCTTTTTTTATGTGCCGTGTACAATATCTAGATGAATACAATGCTTCTACAAAATGGACGAATCATAGATTCAGCAAATAATTTAGACTGTATTGGGGATGTGCTCATAGAACATGGAGTTGTTGCGCAAATAAGCCAAACGCCAATCGATTTTGATGGTGATACCATTGATTGCACAGATTGTATTATTTCGCCTGGTCTTATTGACATCCATGTACACTTCCGCGAACCAAGCAATGGCAAACACGAAGAAACAATAGAGACTGGTTGTGCATCCGCAATTGCAGGTGGTTTTACCACCGTTTGCACAATGCCAAACACCACTCCAGCAATAGACACACCTGAACTTGTTATTCAATCAATTGAGACAGCAAATGCCATCGGATTGTGCAGAGTTTTACCAACTGCTTGTGCTACGTTAGAGCGAAAAGGTGAACAAATTGCGCCGATTGCAGAACTTGTTGCAGCTGGTGCAATTGCTATTACTGACGACGGCGATGTTGTTGAAGACGACGCAATGATGCAAGCAGTGTTAGAGCAATGCAGGGAGCACAACGTACCGTTCATGCAACATTGCCAAGATCCTAAGGAAACTTTGGGTGGTGTAATGAACGCTGGTAAGGTCCAACAAGAACTTGGATATGGTCCTTGGCCAAGAAGTGCTGAGGAGTCAGTCATTGCCCGAGACATCGGCCTTAACGAAACTATTGGAGCTTCGTGGCATGCGCAACATCTCAGCAGCGGTGGAAGTGTTACACTTATTCGTGAAGCGCAAGAAAGAACGCTTCCGATTTCTGGCGAAGCATCGCCGCATCATTTACTTCTGACAGATGAGGCTTGCAAAAAAATCGGAACCATGGCGAAGATGAATCCCCCGCTTCGGGAAAAACATGACATTGCTCTCATCAAGGAAGGGATTGTAGACGGAACGATTACTATCCTTGCTACTGACCATGCGCCCCACCCACTAGCAACGAAAGAATTGCCTTTCGCAGATGCTTCGTTCGGAATCGTCGGGTTGGATTGTGCCCTAGCGCTGTATGCAAGAGCGCTACTTGCAGATAACACCATCGACTGGCCGCACATGCTTGCGATGATGACCGTTCAACCCGCATCACTTATTAATCGCCAAGATCTTGGACAACTGCGTGTTGGCGACAAAGCTGATATCACGATTATTGACCCAAACTGCCAATGGACAATTCAATCTGAGGAATTCAGTTCTAGAGCTCGAAATTGCCCTTTTGATGGTTGGGACGTTTCTTGCAAAGCAATCGCGACGATTTATGGCGGTAAAATCGTATTTGAAGCTCTTGGATCGCGAATAGCCCGTTGCGAAAATACGCAATAAACCCTAAAATAGCAAATTCAGCTCTATTTTGAGCAGCAATCTTTGCAAGGTGGGCCTTTCCTAGATTGAAACCTTTTGAGACGTGACTGTAAGAAGTCACAAAAATGAAGCGCCCTTGTGCTGATGCGCCCACACATCATGCCGGAGCCGCTGAAAGGAATTGATTCATGAGCGAATCATCAAACGATATTGTCAGCAAACTACTCGAAGCTGGCATTCACTTCGGTCAACGTCGAAGTAGCTGGAATCCAAAAATGAAACCGTACATCTGGGGCGTACGAAACGGTCTTCACATTATTGACATTCGTGAAACTGTCAAAGGGTTGTTACGTGCAAAAGCATACATCCGCCAAACTGTTGCAAGTGGTAAAGATGTTGTGTTTGTTGGCACAAAACGCCAAGCGCAATCTGCAATTCAAAAATATGCAGGCGAAGCTGGCATGCCATGGGTAACTGAACGCTGGTTAGGTGGCACCCTTACAAACTTTGCAACAATTCGCTCACGACTCAATCGATTGAACGAACTCGAACGCCTTGTAGAATCAGGTGAAATTGATACCTACTCCAAGAAAATGACGTCGCAACTCATGCGCGAAAAAGCGAAAATCACACGAAACCTTGATGGTATTCGTAACATGAATAAATTGCCTGGTGCAATGGTTGTGATTGATGCAAATAATGAAACGAATGCTCTTCGCGAAGCAACATCGCTTCGCATCCCAACAATCGGGCTTGTTGACACAGATGGCGATCCGCAACTAGTTGACCTTCCAATTCCAGGCAATGACGATTCACTTCGTTCGATCGAAGTTGTTATTGCTGATCTTATGGGTGCAGTAAGCCAAGGTCTTCAAGACCGACGCGCAAAAGCTGACGCTGAAACAAAGAAGGTTGAAGATGAAGCACGCGATGCTGCTGCTCAAGAAGATAATCGTCAACGATCTACTCGCGCAGCTTTTAAATCTGACGAAGAAGCCCCAGCAACAGATACAGTTGCTGTAGCTCCAGAAAAAATCTCACCAGCGAACGACGCTGATAAATCCTGAACACTGTAAAACTATTTGGAGACACACTATGAGTTTTACCGCAAAAGATGTTATGTCACTCCGTGAAAAAACCGGCTTAGGCATGATGGACTGTAAAAAAGCACTTACCGAAACTTCAGGTGATCCTGTTGCCGCTGAAGAGTGGCTACGAGAAACCAAAAAAGGCAAAATGGACACTCGCACTGAGCGTGCCACTGGCGAAGGCAAAATCTGTATTGCATACAGCGATGGTTGCGCAGCGATAATTGAAGTACAAACTGAAACTGATTTTACTGCCCGAAATGAAGGCTTCGTGAATGCTGTTGAAGAGATCGCTGCACTTGCAGTCAATGCAGGCGACGGCGAAATTACTGCTGACGACGAGATAGTAAAACTCATCGACAATCTTAGAATCACAACTGGCGAGAATGCAAACTTCGCTCGTGGTTTCAAGTACAGCGGTGCTGGCTTTGGCGACTATGTTCACCATGACGGCAAACGTGCTTGCCTACTTCAGTTTGAAGGCGACCTTGAAGAAGGCGCAGTAAAAGGCATTTGCCAACACATCGTATTCCATGACCCAATGGGCATAAGTGCTGACGATGTTCCAGCTGAAAAGATTGCACAAATCCGCGCAGATGCAATTCAAGAAGCAAAAGACTCCGGCAAGAACGAAGAAATTGCTGAAAAAATGAGCGAAGGTAAAGTTCGCAAGCACTTGCAAGAAAACACACTTCTTGCACAAAAGTTTGTCATGGACGAATCCAAAACTATTCAGGAACTCCTTCCTGAAGGAACAACAATTACAGCGTTTACCCGTTACACACTTGGTGGCTAAACAATAAACTTAAATCAAACTAAAAAGCCCCTGCGAAATTGCAGGGGCTTTTTTAATTACTTTCCTAATGTCAAACCCCACAATAATGCCTAATAACCGAACGATTTCCCGCCCTTACGCAAATCGCTATACGGTTTCATCAGACCATTTTCTACGAGGATGACTTGAACGATACCAATATCTTTGCGATCAAGATGCGAATGACCTAACTTGCGTAAGTGGGACGCAATATGTGTTTGCTTTGTATCGCCTTCCAAATAGACAGCGTTCGGTTGCCACTGGTGGTGTATTCTTGTCCGTTGCACCGCTTCGTACGGTTCATCTTCAAACCAAAGAATGCGGAGCAAGACTTGCACCACTGCTGAAATTATGCGTGGGCCACCTGAAGCTCCGATTGCTAAAAATGGAACGCCGTTGCGAGCGATAATTGTGGGCGACATACTAGAAAGAGGTCTTTTCCCAGGCTCTGGCAGATTTTTATCAGATTGCCGAAGACCATATACATTCGCGCCACTTGGCGATGAAAAATCATCCATCTCGTTGTTAAGAAAAAAACCAAATGGTTCTACAATAACTTTTGAACCAAAATGGGTGTTGATCGTTTCAGTAGCCGACACCATCATGCCATCGCTATCAATAACGCAAAAGTGACTCGTTCCATCATCATCTGGGACAGTCACAGAACCGTAGGAATACATCTCTTGCGTTGCGTCTAACTGAATGGTGTCTGCCAACCCGTCTAGATATACACTATCGAGTAATCCAGATACCGGAACTTCTACAAATGCGGAATCCGCCATATGTTCAGCGCGATCTGCAAATGCATGCTTCATAGATTCAACAAGTGCTTGGGCATAATCCAAATCATTTTGTGTAATCGATTCTGGTGCTACTCGTTGAAGAAGACCAATGATTTGCGCAATTGCAACGCCACCGCTGCTTGGTGGTGGCATTGATACGAGAGTATTCCCATCACCGAAGTCTACCTGTAGAGGCGTTTCCCAGCGTGGGAGATACGTTGATAAATCTTCAAGCGTGATGTGATCGTTCGTCGCTTTTACAATCGCATTTGCAACAGCCCCGGCATAAAAACCTTCCAAACCTTTCAATGAAATTAGTTTTAACACATCCGCTTGCTCAGCATTATCTCGATGTTTTGCCAAAAGAATTGATGGCGCAAGCACCTGCTGCCTTGTTAATGTTCCAAATGTTCTATGCGCTTCTAACAATCCTGAAACAGTCCCTGGAATCCCGGAAGCGTCAGGGCCATTCACACTATCGTGAGTTTCATAAAAGTCTGGTCCTACTTCAGCGGGAGCGGTCTCGCGGTAATTCAGTGCAACTGGATCCATCGTGGGCGAATCTATAATCATAAAACCGCCGCCGCCAATCCCACATGACTCGGGACGCACAACGCTGAGAGCAAAACTTGTTGCTACCGCTGCGTCAACAGCATTTCCACCCATTTGTAAAATCTTAACTCCTGCTTGAGAAGCAAGAATATGGTCCGCTGCTACTGCACCATTTGTATAGGTTTTCTGTTTTGCCGCACATCCGCTGAACAAAAGAGCCAACACTACAATTCTCAACATGAAACAAACTTTCGAACAACCGTCACAGCTTGAGTAATATCTTCAATACGCTGGTCGCCTGCTTCTCGTTCAATGACCAAGTTAACTTCAGACGGAATTTTTTTCAAGAACAACTCCCAATCAACTTGCCCATCACCAACTGCGACTTCTTCGCCCCATTGACCTTGTACCAGTGAGGCATTTGCATCTTTTATATGCACTTGTTTCACCCACGGGTTCAATTGTTCGATAGCATCAATTGGATCACCCTTGCCGTACAAAAGCATGTTCGCTGGGTCAAAGTTTACACCAATCATTGGGTGAGATAATTCTTCGAGTACCGCGACGAGTGTTGGTGCATCTTCCTGCCCTGTTTCAAGGGCCAGTTCAATACCATGTTTCCCAAAAATATCACCAAAGACTTCGAGACGACCAAGCATTTTCAAACGCTCATCGCACTGTTCTTCTGGCAAAAAACCAGCGTGGAATGTCACAAGGTCTACGCTCATTCTGCTTGCAAGTTCCGATGCATGTGTGGCAATTTCTAGATTGGCATTCCATGTTTCGTCTGGCCTAATTCCACCCGTCCTGGCAATGGCTTCTAAAGAAGAATAATCCTCGCCAACGGTTTCAAGCATTCCACTTACTACGCCAAGTCCAGCATCTAGAAATACTTCACTTGCGTGTTTCCAGGGTTCTTGCTGGACAATTGGAACGAGTGCGAGTTGCACGGCGTTTAAACCGCATTTTTGGGTCATAGCAACTAATTCCTCTGGGGTATTTGGCTGCAAACTCCAACTACATAATGCTAGGTGTCGACTGGTCATGCCGTATAGTTTAGAATATGTAATCGAACGCACGTATCCCAATGAGCATTTCTTCTTCACAATCTCAACCTCCTACAGAAACTCCAGAACCCGCACCTGAGAGAGATGAGGGTATGGATGCACCTAAAGAAAGCCTTTGGGAACGTTTTGAGGCATATGTTTCAAAATTAAGCACGAAAAACAACTTCTGGCACCGAGTGTGTTCTTTAATTTGGTTGCCATTTGCGTTTCGTAGCGGTATCACGATGCGAAGAATCACACGTGAAAAATTCACCGCAGTACTACCTTTCAAGCGTTCAAACAGAAATTTTTATAACGCAATGGCTGGCGCAGCACTTCTAGGTAATAGCGAAGTAGCAGCTGGGATGTTCCTCTTTAAAAATTGCGGTAGTGATTTCGCTGTTGTCTGTAAAGATATGGCATACAAATTTTTAAGGCCTTGCTATGGCCCAGCTGTTTACAACGTTAGAGATGCAGAAGCAGTCGCTGCTCATTTAAATGAGAAGATGGCAGATAGGAAAGAGTTTAACATTACCTTTACGATGGATATCACCCAAATACTTCCAAACCGTGGAAGAGAAGCACGGGTCGGCAGATGTGAAATCACATTTCATTGCACACCAAAATCGATGCTAAAAGAAAGAGCCTCACGACGTAAGACCCGGGGCTCAAAGTGAAGGCTATAAAAACTGTAGGCTGGGGTTTGTATTTGACTTGCAGTTGGACCTGGTGCATAGGGATGTTTTTGCCAATAATTTTAATGGACCGATATGGATGGCTCGGATTTGTAATTTTCTCTGTGCCAAATGTACTTGGATGCGCTGCATTTGGCTACGTTCTTAAAACACCAGAGCGATCGAAAGCACTTGTCGAGAAATACAAGACTGCTATTTCTTTATTTGCATTAGTGACAATTGCATTCCATATATTCTTCATCGCTATGCTTTCATTAGTGTATATAAACGACTTTTCGTTTCTCATATCAGCCTGGCTACCTTTTTGCATTCTTGCTCTTTGCGCTTGCGTTGCATTTGTTCCCACAAAAATCTGGCCAATACTTGCAGCAGGATTATGGTGCTTTTCAATCATCGCAGGGCTTTCCCTTCTGCCGTTTAACACGGTGCCCCAAGGCAATCTGCCTTGGCAAGAGGCGGTTTGGCTTCTGCCGATTACAACGTTCGGTTTCTTTTTAAGCCCTTACCTTGATCCGACATTCCATAGAGCATTGCAAAGTTCGCCAAGTAAGCATTCATTCGGTGTTTTCGG
Source organism: Phycisphaerae bacterium (assembly GCA_018665385.1). Lineage (GTDB taxonomy): Bacteria > Planctomycetota > Phycisphaerae > Phycisphaerales > SM1A02. The sequence continues at coordinate 26,628 of JABJDN010000134.1, forward strand.
CATTACATTTTTAGTTATGATTGGTGTTACTACAACGTACCTAGGAATTGCACAAGATGGATACGACAACACTTTGTTTGTGTTCAGCGCCCTACTTGGTCTGCACCTTCTCCTGCAATCAATGTTTACCATAAGTGTGCATATGAAAGAAGGCATTCGAATAGTTTCTAGAAAACGCAAGAAACTATTTGTTGGATTTCTTGCATTGTTTTGTGTTGTTGCTGTTGCCGTGGCTCACCGGTTCGGTGGCATTTCGCCATCGGGTAACTGGCTAGATGGATGGCAAGATGATTATTTACGATTTTTCGTGTTCTACGGACTCGTCTTTCCCGGAATAGTTGCAGTATTTATGTTCACAAACAAAAAATTCACGCCACTCAGAACAACATTATTCGCTTTTGCACTTTTGTGTTCCATGCCCCTCCTTGAAATTGGATACTTACAAGGCAGTGCATGGCTGACTGTGTTGCCCGTCATCCTGCTGATAACATGGGCTTTTGCCTCAAGGCCTCGAATCGCTTAAAAGGTGAACGGCATCAACCACTCGCAAAAAGTCACGCGGAGGGGAAATACCCTCAGCATGACTCGTTGCATTATGTGGCGCCGCAGCATTTCTTATATTTCTTTCCGCTTCCACAAGGACATGGCTCATTTCGACCCACTGTCATTGTTCCGCCCCCTCCACTGCTTTGTTTCGCAGCTGCATCTGCCGCTGCTCGGACTGAATGCTCAGCTGCTTTCGGTTTTGCTTGTGCCTGTGCTTGCTTTGCTTTTGGTTGCCCCTGTGCCCCTTGTTGCTGCGCCTGCTGCTGAGGTGCCTGCACCTGCATTTTAGCTTTAAATACAAGATCAGTTACTCTGTCTTGTGCATGCTCAAACATCTCTTCGAATAGACGGGCACCCTCACGCTTGTATTCGATTCTCGGGTCAAGTTGGCTAAATGATCTGTACCCAATTGATTCCCGAGCTTGATCCATTTGGTGTAAATGATCTTTCCAAACACTATCAAAAATTTGCAATAGAACCATTCTCTCTAAATGAGCAAGTTCGGCTCGTTGTACTTGTTTGATTTTTTCGACTGCTACTGCGAGGGTATCTTCTGATGCTCGCTCCTTTTCTTTTTCAGTTAAACCGAATTTCCAGTTTTCTCGTAGCCATCCATCAAGGTCGTTATCGCTCTCATCTAGTATGCGTTGCGCCCTTCGTTGATAACGATCTGCATCCCAACGCTCCGCTTCTTCAAGCAAGAACTTTGCAAGCTCCTGTGGATTGTTTGATGGAAGTGATTGAGGTGTCCAATCAAGGTCGTACTTCACCTTCACACGTGCGCAGAAACCCTCAATAGCTTTTGCAGGATCTTGCTGCATCATCGCGCTTGTCATTTCTAACATGTTTTCGATTGGGTATTCGCGTTCGCGTTTTTCGTACGTCTTGAGTGCTCTTTGCATAACAAGTTCGACAGCTTCTTCAGGCTCAATGTCATCAAAGTCTTTTGATTCGCACGGTATATCAAATTTGGACTTCACCCAAACAGCCAATTCTTCCTGGGCATGTCTTGGCACAAGATATTGATCTAAAGGCGACAAATCAATGTTCACAATTTTTTCTTCAGCGGCTGCTTCAATCGTAGCAATAATATCTGAACGTGACATGTTTGCTGCATCGGAAATTTTCAAAGTCGAATCCCAAGCGACTCTTGCCCAGTCGACTGCTCCTTGATAATCCCAAGATGTTTCATCGCGTTCGGACACTTTGCCATCACCCAAATCGATTGTGTCTGGTAGATATTCGCCAATTGTAACTCGAATAATTTCTACCGATTCTTCACGCGAATCGCGAATGATAAGCTTATGCAAATCTTCACGATCTTTACCTATAATTCGATCTGGTTCGATACCAACAATTAAATTCTCACGAATCCATTCAGTAATGCAACTCGCTGAATAAATCGGATCTAAATAGTTATGCACAGAATCTGCGACAGCTTTTTCGATGTAATCAAAAATGAGCTCCCGAATTTCAACACCTTCTAAAACGCGTTGACGCAACCCATAGAATTCATGCCGTTGCAAATCCATTACTTCATCGTATTCAAGAATATTTTTACGTACAAGGAAATTTCTTTCTTCTACTTTGCGTTGAGCCTTCGTAAGAGCCTTCGTAAGCATGTTATGTTCAATAGCAACGCCTTCTTTCATGCCCATCTTGCTAAGCAGTTGCAAAGTTCTTGGCCCAGCAAACATTTTCATCAAGTCATCATCCAGACTTAAGAAGAATCGAGAAGAGCCTTTATCGCCTTGGCGACCAGAACGTCCGCGAAGTTGATTATCGATACGACGCGACTCATGTCGCTCGGTCGCAATAACATGCAATCCGCCTAAATTTTCTACATTTTCGTAAAAACGAAGGCGATGTAATAAACATGCTCCACTGTGGTCCAAATCTGCAAGCATTTTATCCGTCTTAGTGGACGAGGCCTTATCCCCATCAACCCACCAACAACTTGTTGCCCACCAATGCTCAACCAACTTCCTGTAAATGTCATCATCTGAAAGTTCCGCAACATCAGCTTTACGAAGCCCAAGTTCTTTTGTAGCAACATGCCGATACACGTGCTTTATAACTTCCTCTTCGCTCA
>JABJDN010000067.1 GCA_018665385.1 Phycisphaerae bacterium
ATGCCCCCACTACCGCCACCGCCACTACCGCCGCCACCAGAACCACCACCGGAACCACCACCAGAACCGCCGCCGCCACCAAAGCCACCACCGCCGCCGCCCCCACCGCCACCGCCACCGCCAGTACCTCCGCCGCCGCCTGCTCCGCCACCGGTACCACCACCTGTGGACAATTGCGGAGCTTCAAAATCGCGAATTTCGAATAGAAGGTCTGTAACGCTGTACACCTCGATATACGTATGGTCTTTTAAAGCGTGCTTCGTTGAGATTTCGAGAACGCCATCTCGTATGTCGTACCAAATCAATGATTCAGGGGAGGAAGAACTTGCATTCTCATTTTTCGTATTCACATAATTTAGGACTCGTTCCAAGAAGGTTAATAGTGTCACGTCTCCCATGTCGAGACGTTTGATAACGAATGATTCTTCAATGTTTGCTTCAGATTCTTCAAGAGTAACCCAGTCAATAAAGAAGTCGCCAGAGATTTTTGAAGAGAGTTGAATTTCTTTTAGCACATCTACAAGTGTTCTATCTTCAATATCGTGCGTAGAACCCGTTCTATGATCCATTGCTACTTTGATTGCACGGTTTTGATACGTTTCACTAAAACCAGCAGTTGTTCCTTCACGAAGTTTTGTAAGAGCTTCCCATTCTTTGGGGTATGTCATGACTCCTGTTGTAGAACGATCGCCCGGACCAGACAAATTTGCCGATGGTGAAACCATTGCTTGTTCGTTTTGAACGAGACCTTCGCTATATCCAATTTCTTTTTCTTTGCCTGCTCGTGCCCATTCTTGATAGAGTTGTTGCTGTTTAAGAGCATCACGTAAAGCAAGTGCAGCCATATTGTGTTGGTCAATGAACAAAATTTCATCAACGATATTTATCGCTTGTAAATACTTACGCTCGCTTTGCAATTGACGAATTCGTTTCATGCTTTCGTTTATCATTTGAGCACGCTTACGTGATTCTTCTGACTGGCGAACTGCTTGGTCATGCGAACGTTCTTCAGCTTGCGTAACTAAGCGCTGTTGTTGCCATGCTTCTTGAAGCATAGCAATTTGAGCATGTAAAGCATTTGCCTCAAGGCGCTTACTTTCGTACTCATCAGTTGAGAATAAACTTGCATCCCTGTCTAATCTTGCCAAAGCACCCGCGACAATTTGCCTAGCATCATTAAAATCTTCTCGGTTAATTCTATCGTTCGCTGAAGTCATTGCATCGCTATACATAGCCCGAGCTTCTTCACGCGCTAGTTGTACTTGCTGCTGGTACTCAGACAAGAGTTGTGATTGATCGAGCATGGAATATGCATACTGCAAACCACGTATGACTTCTGCGTTATCTGGAAGATATTGACTCGCTTCGGAATAGTTTTCCGCAGCTTCTCGCCATCGACCTGCTGCTGCTGCTGCATTGCCTGTTGTAAGCAAACGTTGCCCAAGTTCATGTTGCCACGCTTCTTGCTCTGAACGTTCGATTGCAGCAATCTCATTTGGAGTTAACTCAGGAACTTCGATAACGATTTCTGCTTCGCCTTCGTCTGGAATAACGACATCGTCAAGCTCTTCGATGACAACTTCTTCAACGATTACTTCGTCGATGACCTCTCCATCAATGATAGGTTCATCTTCGATAACAACTTCGTCGTTATCTTCAAGCGAAGGGTCTTCACCACCTGCATCTTGGGCGAATGTGTGTGCTACACAAAAGGAAGATGCAACAACGAACATAACACCAAGTCGATTAAGCAAGGTAAGTCGATCAATAAGACGGGACATATAACTCTCCAAAGTAAACCTGAACATGCAGAGATGTAATTCTGCTACTGATGCGGTTAAACACGTTGTTTAACATTCGCACAGCCCCCCCATAAGATATGAATTCACCCGAAAGATATGGAAGATAGCCCCCTCGATTGGATAGCGTACTCGGGCTAAACAAGACCTGCAAGCCGTTTGGGGGCAGATTCCGCAGGTACTTTAAGCATGTATACGACCCCTCTCGTAATCTTCATTTTTTGTAGGTACATCGTGGATCGATGCAATTATCTGGCAAGTGAATTGCTTTTCATCATCTCGACAAATCTACGGAATAGATAGGCTGAATCGTGGGGTCCAGGTGATGCTTCAGGGTGGAATTGAACACCCATAATCGGTAACTCCCGGTGTTTAAAACCCGCGACAGTATCGTCGTTGAGGTGACGGTGGGTAACAATGCAGTTTGCGTCGGCTAAGGAGCCCTCATCAACACAAAAACCGTGATTTTGGCTTGTTATCTCAACTTTACCGGTCTCTAGATCACGCACAGGCTGATTAGCGCCCCTGTGACCAAACTTCAATTTCCACGTCGTTGCACCTAAAGACAAGGCGAGCATTTGGTGCCCAAGGCAGATCCCGAAGGTGGGTAGCCTTCCAGCGACCTCTTTCAGGGTTTCCACTGTGGATGCAACTGCTGCAGGGTCGCCTGGGCCATTTGATATAAACAGACCGTCAGGGTTATAACTCATTATTTCGTCTGCACTTACAGAGTTAGGCAGTGAAACTATGTCGCAACCAACCGATGCTAAATGCCTGTATATATTGGACTTAGCACCGCAATCGAGTGCAACAACTTTCCATTCCTTCGCTTCGGCCATGTCGTACGATGCCCATTCCCCTAAATTTTCATCCCAAGTGGATGCCTCGCTGCAAGATGCATCGCTTGCAAGGTCTTGGCCGCCCATGACACTAGCGTTTTGTGCCAGCGTTACGAGTTCCTGGTCGCTTACAGTACTGTCCGTGCAAATGACACCACGCAACGAGCCAGCAGTGCGCAAAATTCGAACAATCGCCCTCGTATCTACGCCAGCTATCCCAGCTACTCCGCCATCCTTTAGCCAATCACTTAATGTACTGGTAGAACGGTAATTAGAAACTATCCTTGAGAGTTCTCGCACGACAAAGCCAGCCACTTGTGGTCTTGTAGATTCGACGTCTTCAAGGTTTACCCCGTAGTTGCCTATTTCAGGTGCAGTCATAATAAGAATTTGCCCTGCGTAGCTTGGGTCTGTGATTGCTTCCTGATAGCCAGTCATGGCAGTATTAAACACCACTTCGCCAATGGATGGCTCATCGCACGAAGAACCAAATGATTCGCCGTAGACAATCGTGCCATTTTCAAGTGCCAATCTACATCCTTTTGAAGACATGTTGTCATTCTAGCAACATCACTTACTTTCTGGTGGACTGTTCTCTGGTAGCGGATTGGTCAGTTGCTGTGTACACTCAAAACGATGCCTGGTCTTTTTGATGAACCATCTACGTCCTATGTACAAGTCGCTGTTGAGCGAGGCGTTGACAAATTCCCCGAAGGGCTTACATATGGTGTTCCAGAACGATTGGGCTCGTTGAAAATAGGACAACTTGTAACTGTTCCACTAGGCAGAGGCAACACGCCAACGCAAGCTTGGGTGATTGCTGCATCTGTCGAAGCGCCACAGTTACCTAAGGGCAAGGAGACAAAACAAGTCTATGAAAAAGATCGTGACGCAATTGTGCTTCCTGAAGATCTTGTAGGGTTAGCTACATGGATGAGTCAATATTATTTCTCGCCAATCGGGCCAACTCTTTCCACCATGCTTCCTGGACCTGTTCGAAGTGGCACCGGATTAGTAACAAGACAACTTGTAGACCTTGCAGAAAATCCGCCTGCATACGAAAAAATAACATCAAAACAACAGGGGATTCTTGATGCGTTGGCCTTGCTTCCTGAGTCTGAGCGCCCAATTGAACCTGCTAAATTAATGAAACTTGCGAGCGTCGGAAGCAAGGGACCAATTGAAAAACTTATTGCTCGCAAGCAACTCACCTGCCACCATGTAACTCGGGTCGAAGCGACATGGTTTCGACAATCTGTTGATGCGAAAGTTCCAAGCCAATTAACAGAAGAGCAAATAACTGCTGTTGATGCCATTTCAGGAACACTAGGAAATTATGCATCGCACCTTCTGTTTGGTGTGACTGGTTCTGGAAAAACAGAAGTCTACATTCGCGTTATTCAACAGGCAATTGCTGAGGGTGGATGTGCACTTGTCCTCGTCCCAGAAATATCTTTAACGCCTCAAACCGCAGCAAGACTTATGGGCAGGTTTCCAGATAAACGGATTGCGATTTTACATTCTGCACTTACAAAATCGCAACGTCACCAACAGTGGTCGCTTGTAGCAGAAGGGAAAGCTGACATCATAATTGGTGCACGAAGCGCTGTATTTGCACCAATCCCAATAGGGCAACTCAAACTCATTGTGGTCGATGAAGAACACGATGGCTCGTTTAAACAAGATCAATCGCCACGTTACCACGGCAGAGATATTGCAATACGCAGAGCATGGGCATCCCACTGCCCTGTCGTGTTAGGTTCCGCTACACCTTCAATGGAATCGTGGTGGAACGCTGTTACTCGTAAAATTTCAACACTACACAAACTTACGAAGCGAGCTCCAGGTCTTGTCTCGCCAATAATTGAGATTGTTGATATGAAACTAGAGCGTAACGCAGGCACTATTGGCAACACCATTATGAGTCGAGCGCTTGAGCGGAACATTCATGAAACACTCGCCCAGAATGGCCAGGTATTACTTCTTCTTAACCGCCGAGGCTTTGCTCCTTGGATTGCGTGTGCAAGCAGAACGTGCAAATGGATGATGAAGTGCGACCATTGCGATGCATCGATGGTCTATCACCGAAGGAAACCGTTAGAAGAAGCCGGCTTTGTGCGTTGCCACCATTGCGGGCTAGAACAACGCGTTCCAAAACAATGCCCTGATTGCGCCAAAAAAGTTATTCAACTTGGCGCTGGAACGCAACGCGTCGAAGCCATACTTCGTGAAACGCTGCAAATACCAGACGAACATATCGCTCGGTTAGACTCTGACACGATGAAAAAATCTGCAGACTTGCATTCGATGCTCGATGCATTTGGCAGAGGTGAAATCAAAGTACTACTTGGTACTCAAATGATTGCCAAAGGCCTTGACTTCCCGAACGTAAAACTAGTTGGTGTGATTGATGCAGATACTGCAATCGACTTACCTGACTTTAGAGCAGCCGAACGAACGTATCAACTCGTTTCGCAAGTGTGCGGTAGATGTGGACGCGGAGAAGGAAGCGCGAAAGCTATTATTCAAACATACAACCCAACAGCTGCCGCAATTACACTTGCAAGCAAAAGTGCATATGAGCAATTTGCAACTGAGGAAATTGCTTTTAGGTGTGCTTCCCAAGTGCCACCTGCAACTCGGATGGCACGGTTTATAGTACGAGAAAGCAACTTTGAAACAGCCTCGGGGAGAGCGGAATCACTTGCCTTAAGACTTTCCTTAGACGCCATAGGCGGTGTCGTTGTTTCGCCTTCTGCAGCGTGCGTTCTGCCTCGAATTGCAGACAAATACAGGTTCGATGTTACCGTCACAGCGCCGACCTCACAAGAACTTCAAAAGTTCCTGCAAAATGCTCGCAAAAACGTACAAGCCGGACGCGAATTAGCAATCGATATTGATCCAATTTCGATGCTCTAACAACATAAAAAATAGCCTTTATTGTGGTATAATTCGCTGTTTTCATGTTCTAGATGGACATGCACCACATCATGCTTTCACACCAGCAACAAGGCACGAATGCCACTCCTGAAACCATCGCCCCTTCTATTAATAGTTGGAGTGCTGAATATCTCGACAACATGAGAAGAATGTGGAAAGAAAACCCGCAGTCAGTAACAAAAGATTGGCAAGATTTTTTCAAAGGCTTTGAACTTGGTCGTTCATTAGAAATTGTTGATTCTGACAGCGATACCGTGCGAGCAAACCAGGCAAGTGTCGATTCGCTCATGTACCAATACCGCTCTGCTGGACATTATATTGCTGACATCGACCCTCTTGGCCGAGCACCAAAAAACAGGCAACCATTTGCACTTTCCAACTTCAACTTACAAGAATCTCAGATGGATGTTCTGTTTGATCCAGGCCATCTGGCTGTTCCAAATCCCTCAACGCTTGCAGTGATTATTAAAAAACTTAACGATACCTACTGCAGGCATATTGGTGTTGAATACTCGCATATTGAAGACCGTGAACAACGAAGGTGGTTGCAAAGCAACATGGAGCCGAATTCTAATTCAACTGAGTTTGATGCAAGTACCAAAAAGCGAATTCTTCATAAACTTATTGAAGCAAGTTCACTTGAACAATTCTGTGCAACTCGATACATCGGGAAAAAAAGATTTAGTCTAGAAGGCAGCGAATCGCTCATCCCGATGATTCAGGAACTCATCAATGCTGTATCTTTGCACGATGCAGAGGTTGTCACGATTGGTATGGCTCATCGAGGCAGAATTAACGTTCTTGTGAACATTCTGGATAAAACGTATGACCAACTCTTCACAGAGTTTGAAGAAAGTTGGACTGAAGATTATCTTGAAGGCGGAGGAGATGTTAAGTTTCATCTTGGATACAGCGCAGACATAATGACTGCTGCAGGAAAACCCTTGCACGTCACTCTTGCATCAAACCCATCACACCTTGAGTATGGTCACTCCGTCGTGTTAGGCAAGGCACGTGCAAGGCAAAGAATACAACATGATGATCAACGCAAACTATGTGTTCCATTATTGGTGCACGGCGATGCTAGTTTCCCTGGGCAAGGGATTGTTGCCGAGATGTTTAATTTCGCGCACCTAGATGGCTACACCGTCGGTGGAACAATCCATTTTATTGTGAATAACCAAATTGGTTTTACTACAAATCCTCACGATAGTTATAGCGGTCGGTACTGCACAGATATTGCAAAGATGGCCGGCGCTCCAATTATTCATGTGAACGGTGATGACCCAGAAGCCTGTGTTCATGCGGTGCAGATGGCCGTTGAGTACAGGCAAACATTTGGGAATGATGTGGTCATTGACATGTGGAGTTACAGAAAACATGGGCACAATGAAGCAGATGAGCCTTCTTATACACAGCCCGCAATGTACGAAATTATCCGCAAGCAAAAACCCGTTTCGGATCTGTATGCAGAGCAACTCATTACGCAATCTATTATTTCAGAAACAGAACGCACGCGTATGATTGATGAGATTCGAAATGTACTTGACGAATCACAACAACGAGTTAAAGAAAACCCCGTTGAACCAACCATACCTCCATACAGTACAACGAGTGTGTGGAAACACCTGAAGGGCGACGCAACCAAACGTGTAATTGATACAACTGTTTCGAAAGAAAAACTTGCCACGATTGCTGCAGCCCTGGGCAAAACGCCTGACGATTTCACGCCACACCGAAAATTGCAAAAGTTGTTAACCATGCGAGGCGAAGCGATTGCGAGTGATGCGCCTCTTGACTGGGGTATGGGCGAATTGCTAGCGTATGGATCACTTCTTCTCGAGGGATCACCCGTTCGATTAACAGGCCAAGATGTGGAGCGAGGGACATTCAGCCACAGGCACATTGTTTCTTTTGACACAATTACGGGATTGCCCTTCACAGCCTTAAACACGATTAATGAAACACAAGCAACAATGTGCGTGCATAACAGCCCGTTAACTGAAAGCGCATGTTTAGGTTTTGAATACGGGTACTCTCTTGGCGATCCTCAAATGCTTGTTGTTTGGGAAGCCCAATTCGGTGACTTTGTAAATGGCGCTCAGGTAATCATTGACCAATTCATTGCATCCGCTGAAGTAAAGTGGAACCGTGCATCTGGACTTGTATTGCTTTTACCGCATGGGTACGAAGGGCAAGGGCCTGAACATTCTTCCGCCCGCCTTGAACGCTTCCTTTCACTTTGCTCAAACAACAACATGACGGTGATGAACCCAACCGCACCTTCGCAAATCTTCCACGCGTTGCGACGACAAATAAAATGGGATTTTCGTAAACCCCTTGTAGTGATGACACCAAAAAGTTTGCTGCGGCACACAAAAGCAGTATCAACTGTTTCAGAATTAACCGATGGCGGATTTAAGAGTGTCATCGATGACACAAGTGTCAACCCTACAACTGCTCGTCGAGTTATTTTCTGTTCAGGAAAAGTCTACTACGATTTACTCGAATACCGCGATGTCATTTCGGAAGAAAAACGCACTTCAATCGCCTTAGTACGCATCGAAGAACTGTACCCCTTCCCTGCTGCAGAAATATCTGCCATTCTCAAGAGATACAACGATACCGAATACATGTACGTGCAAGAAGAACCAGAGAACATGGGCGCTTGGCATTATATTGATGCTACATTCAGAGACACACTCGATATATCATTATCAAGAGTTACACGTCGCCCATGCTCCTCTCCAGCAGTTGCTTCAAATAAAATGCATAACATTGAGCAACACCGTATATTAATCGAGGCTCTAGGGCTTCCATCGGAACAGTCATGACTACACCAATTATAATCCCATCGCTTGGAGAATCAATTTCAGAAGTTGTCCTTGGGCAATGGCTCGTGAATGATGGTGAATGGGTGGAACGCGATGCTCCACTAGTAGAAATTGAATCCGATAAAGTGACGCAAGAATTGCCCTCACCAGTTTCAGGCGTTGTACACATTACGATTCAAAACGCTAGCGAATGTTCTATTGGTGACACCATTGGTTCGGTAGACGAAACTGCACCGAAACCTGCTGCAGCAATTGAAGAAACTACTCCTAGTACTTCTGCAACCATTGATGTCACGACGGAGACTGTTGCTTCTGCAGCTCAAACTCGGAAAGCGACGCCGCTTGCGCATAAAATGGCGAACGACATGGGAGTCTCGCTTGATAGTATCGAAGGTTCAGGACCATCTGGACGGATTACAAAATCCGACATCCTGAGTTCTGATTCTTCAGAAGCGACTGAGCCCGTTCCAGCACATCCTGCGCAACAATTCCGTGCAATCCGCAGAGAGAAAATGTCTCCCTTGCGAAAACGTATTGCCCAACGACTCGTAGAAGCGCAGCATTCTGCAGCAATGCTCACTACATTTAACGAGGTCGACATGACGAATGTCATCGAACTTCGAAAATTACACAAAGAAGAATTTAACGATAAGTACGGCATAAACCTTGGGTTCATGTCCTTTTTTACGAAAGCCTGTATTTCAGCACTTGCCGCATGGCCTGTTGTAAACGCCTCCCTTATTGATGGAGAAGTGGAATACCATGAATACGTGGATATGTCCGTCGCGGTAGGAACAGACAAAGGCCTTGTCGTACCTGTAGTCCGAAACACTGAACGAAAATCCTTTGCCGAAATCGAATTGAATATCAAAGAGCTCGCTCTAAAAGCACGAGAAAACAAATTAACGATGGACGATATGACTGGAGGCACATTCACCATCAGCAATGGTGGCGTGTACGGCTCCATGATGTCGACGCCCATCTTAAATCCACCACAAAGCGGGATTCTTGGGTTGCATCGCATCCAAAACAGAGCAGTTGAAGACCCAAGTAACCCCGGGCAAATCACTCTTCGCCCGATGATGTATCTAGCGCTGAGTTACGACCATCGACTTGTGGATGGCGAGGGCGCAGTAAGTTTTCTTGTCCACGTAAAAAATTGCATCGAAGATCCTCAGCGGCTTTTGCTTGGTCTGTAATTCGTACTAATGCCTGACTCAGGACATATTCCAGTTCTACCTATTGACGTCGCTGAAACCCTACGGCCATCTACTGGCAATGTCATTGTTGACTGCACAGCAGGTAGAGGCGGACATGCTGCACAACTTGCACGAATAGCGAAATCCGAAGCAACCGTCATTTTGTTTGACCTTGATAAAGAGAACCTCAACTACGCAACAACTCGTGTTGAAGAGACAGGCGCGACAGTGCACGCATTCCACGCAAGTTTTGTAACCGCCGCTTCGTCTGTTACTGCTCTTGGCCTTCAAGCTGATTGCGTACTCGCAGACCTTGGATTTGCTTCGAATCAAATGGACGAGATGGGGCGGGGTCTTAGTTTTAAGGGTGGCGGTCCTCTTGACATGCGTTTAAATACCGATTCTGGCATGAGAGCACAGGACATTCTCGAAACGCACAGCGAAGAAGAGCTTGCCAATCTTATCTACGAACTAGGCGAAGAACCCTATTCCAGACGAATAGCTCGAAAAATTGTACTTGAGAGGGAAAAAGAGCCGATTTTGGATACAGCCCGACTCGCACAGATTGTCCGCAGTGCGTACGGCGCTCGAGCCCGAACTTCTCGGATGCACCCAGCAACAAGGACCTTTATGGCGTTGCGAATTGCAGTCAATAATGAGCTTGAAGCGCTTGACCATTTGCTGCAAGATGTCGAATTAGGTTGTCGTACAGCCAATGATGGCGGCTGGCTCAAACAAGGCGCTCGAGTAACAGTGATTAGTTTTCACAGTCTTGAAGACCGCAGAGTCAAACATGCCTTCGTTGGTTTAGAAAAAAACGGATTGGGAACACGCATTACGCGTAAACCAATCTGCGCATCAGATGAAGAGATCGCTCGAAACCCGCGATCTCGACCTGCGAAGCTTCGAGCACTCCACCTATTGCAAGAAGATTAGCAATAGAAGGAACTCTCTCGTTTACATGACTCGCGAAAACAAACTCTCCATAGTCGTAGCCTTTGCTTTACTTATTTTTGTCGGGATGTTATTTGCCGACCATTTTTCCATCGCATCAAAGCGTGAAGTCGCCGCACTCGGCCATGCTTCGTCGCCACCACCACCCCTTTTAGGAAGGGGACGTGGAATCGAAGTGATGCCACAGCAAGAAGTCACGCCAAATATAAAAGCCTCAAACGGAATCATCCATGTTGTCCTGACTGGCGAGACTTTACGTTCGATTTGCCTTTCACATTATGCAAATGCCAGTGTTGCTAAGAGTCTAGCCAAATGGAACAACATAAAAAATCCAGACCAGATAGAACGCGGCACAAGCATTGCCTTGCCATCAATCAATACACTTATGAGTAATTTTGATCGCTCTCTAGGCGATCAACTCAATCGAGTTGCTGAAGATACCTCCACCGTTGCATTCGGAAAATACGAAGTGAAACAGGGCGACACTCTTTCAGAAATTGCACAAAAAGTGATGGGCACTGTAAAGAAATCTAACATCCTCATTGACATGAACAAAGACGTCATGCCAAACCCAAACAATATTCGCCCTGGAATGGTACTGCTGTACCCACTGCAAACATCGTAAATGTCACGTAAATTAATTGTATCCATATTGATTGTAAGTTTCGCACTCCTTGAATTACTTGCTGTTCGGCAAGAACAACTCAATACTGTGCACGAGATGTCCCGTCTTCATTCAGCAATCAATAATGGGAACGAACATATCGCATCCATCTCAATTGAAATAGAAATGGCTTGTTCGCCAAGTAAGCTCTATGAAACAATCGCTGTTGTTGAGAGTGATGAAGAACATTAATTCTTCGCCTGCATCTCGAATCACTGCTGTAGCTATTTTTGTCGCTGTACTTGTATCATTACTCTTGGGTAGCGGTTTGTACAAAGTGGTTGTTCTGAAAGTCTCACCCCCTGCCGAGCTGCTTGAAATTGCAGTTTCTGTACAAAGTTCGTCTACTGAAATTGCACGCAGAGGAAAACTTTTAGATCGAAAGAACAGAATCCTTGCTGCAAGCCGACTTGGGTATTCACTCTTTGTAGACCCTCATATTGCACATCAAGGCGACCCTTCTGAGCTTGCCCTTGAACTTAGCGAGAAGTTGCAGCTTTCCCCTGCAGAAGTCGAGATGAAAATTAGGTCAAATCCGAAGGCTCGGTATGTTGTTCTTGTCCCGCTTCTTTCACCTTCGCAAGTAAAAATAGCAGAGTCGATAAACCACCGAAGCATTGGTCTTACCAAACTACTCGTCCGGGAATATCCTCATGGCGAGTTAGGCGGGACGCTCATTGGATTAGTAGGGAAAGAACATAATGGGCTTGCTGGTTTCGAAGACCAATTCGACAAAGCACTTACAGGAACTTCTGGAAAACTATCCCGCCAACGAGACTCCAAACGAAGAACCCTCTGGGTATCGCCAGAACAATACCAGCCGAGGACTGATGGAAAAGATGTCCAACTATCCATTGATGTTGTCATTCAAAAAATAGCCACAGAACGACTGCAAGAAGAAATTATAAGATGCAATGCTGGTGGCGGAAGAATAATCGTTGTTGATCCTGCAACAGGCGAAATCCTCGCGATGGCTGACATTTTAAATCCAAGAGAAGGATGGTCGCAACAACCCAGTGACCCAAACAGAGATATCCATCCAAGACTTGGGCGGAATAGATGTGTGACTGACCCGTATGAACCTGGTTCAACGTTTAAACCGTTCGTTTGGTCGTATGCAACAGAACTTGGCAAAGCGAATGTAGATGAAATTCTACCTACACCGTCAAGCCAACCCTACCGCACTCCATTTGGAAGAGCCATCCGCGATGCACATTACTATGGTCCGTCTTCTTGGGAAAAAGTTCTCGTAAAATCTATGAACAGTGGCATGGCAATTGTTTCGCTTCGACTCAGTCACACTGAAATGCAAGAAGCAGTTCGTCGATTCGGTTTTGGTGAACGTACACGCATTGGCCTAGGCGGGGAAACTGCAGGAATACTCACCTCTTCAAAAAACTGGAACAATTACACACAAACATCTGTATCGATGGGACATGAAATCGCAGTGACACCGCTGCAGATGGCACAGGGATTCTGCGCATTCGCTCGCGATGGAACTATCCCACAATTGCTGTTGACTCCTGCGATTGGAGGCGATGCCGTAATTGTTCGCAAAGCGATCTCACCAGAAACTGCTGCACTAACACGAAGAATCCTCGGCAACGTAATGACAGAAGGTACAGGGCAAAAGGCCAAAAGTGAAATGTATGCTCTCTTTGGAAAATCAGGTACAGCGCAATTGCCCCGGGAAGATGGCAAAGGATATTTTGAAGATCGTTATATTTCAAGTTTTATCGCTGGAGCCCCGCTCGAAACCCCCGAGCTCGTTGTGCTTTGTGTCATAGACGACCCCGACCGAAGCATCGCACATTACGGCGGCGTAATTGCAGGGCCAGTAGTGAGAGATGTTCTTGACAGTTCGCTGCAGTACCTTGGCATCGCTCCTACTGCTGAATTCCTCGCAACAGCAGGAAATTAAAACTTACGCTCGCCAAGAAATGGGTTGCCCGGTCGCACCAGTTGATTCCTTCACAATCATCACAACTACTGCGCTGCATACTCCAAAGCCAAACAAAAATAATGCTGGTACATACAGGTGCAAAGCTAAAAGCCAAGCTGTCGCATACAAACATTCCCACAACGAACCATATCGTCTTACTTTTTCTGCAGCAAGTGCAGGCGTTCGTGCATGTGAAATTTTCCAACGTATAGTTGTCGCAAACAATACCACAGCAGCAAAAGGCCAAATCAGCGAAGTGACGTGCATGCCCTCTGGTAACAACGAACCTTGCTGAGCAAGAGGTCCGCTAAAGAGAACGGCAGACCAGAACAGCCACCCAGCAATAATACCCATCCAGCCACGGTAAGAGATTTTTGGTCGTTTATTTTCTAAGGAATACATTGCAATAGAGCACACCATTGCGTGCGTCATCACCAACCATACTGGAAGGGTAAATGTGAGTTCAATGTTTGCAATGAGCATGTGCGATGCGTAAATCAAACCAATACTAACTAGGCCAACTGCGGGGATGTGCTTTCCAACAATGTTGTAAAAAAGAATTGCTGCTGCAGTAAGCAAACCCATTCTTACAGGCCAGGCACCTAAAAACGAAGCAGCCAAGAGGGCAATCAATAACGAGCAGACCATCAATACAACTGCTTGCGAGACCGGTATCCAACCACTAGGAATTGGCTTTGATGGATAGAACGTAGTGTCGTGCCGTGCATCAATAGTGTCATTAAGCGATGCTGCATACCCGCAAATTCCTAGTGCGACCACTGCTGTCGCGAGCAACGCAGACCACCATGGGACGTTGTACACGCTCGTTCCCACATAGGCAGGATTGTTTTTAGTGATAAGGAGCACAAGCCAAATATTAGCAATCGCTCCGATTGCAATGCTGAATCGGGTGAGCTTTAAGGCGGCAATCATTTTTCGGGCTTGAAGTGACACATGTACATCGTACAACACATAGCAACGATGCCTTCCCTCCCGTACCATATACATTCTTATGCAAGTTGAAACCTCAAAACCAGTCGCTGCAATTGGGTGCAAAGTCGCCATAATTACAAGCAGCTACCACCAAGAAATTACAAGTAGCCTTGCCCGTGGTGCAGAAACGTCATTTTTGGAAGCGGGTGGCATTGCAGAGAATTGCATGCACATTCAAGCCGCAGGCGCTTGGGAATTGCCTATTCTTGCGAAACAAGTTATCAACTCAAAAAATGCAGACGCTGTCATTGCTCTTGGTTGCATTATCACGGGTGAAACCACGCACGATCAGGTCATTGGATATGCTATTGCACATGGACTCATGCAAGTTGGCTTGGAGTGCGGCAAACCTGTTTCAATGGGTGTACTTACCTGCCAAACGATTGCACAAGCCCAAGCACGGAGCAGTGAATCTTCAAGTAATAAAGGAAGAGAAGCTATGAACGCTGCTTTGCATACCATTGGATCACTTCAAGAAATCAACGCCTAATGACAGACAATAAACCACAAAAACGAGAACTTCGGATCCAAACATTACAATTGCTTTGTCAATTCGATGCTGGCAACGAAGATGTAGCGCTTATTACAGACGAGTATTTTGATGAAGAATCATCTTCAACAAACGAGCCGTGCGATGAAGCCACCGTTCTCGCAAAAAAAATATGGGATGATCGAACAACGGGCGATGCTCAAATCGAATCGTTCACTCCTGAATGGCCCTTGTATAGGCAACCCCTTCTCGATAGAAACATTCTGCGGTTAGCCAGATACGAAATCGTTTCAGAAATGACGCCACCTATCGTTGCTATCGATGAAGCAATAGAATTGGGTCGTATATTTTCAACGGAAAAATCCTCTACATTTATCAACGGTGTCCTTGATAGTTTGCTGCACTCAACAAAAAGGGATAGTTAATTGGGACTCTTTCGAGCCACGATTGAGGCCCTGCACAGAGGGCTGTCAAAGACCCGTTCATCACTTGCTTCGCCACTAGCTTCTCTTCGTGGAAGAACGATTGACCAAGAAACCATTGATGAACTTGAACACTTACTTCTGACATCAGATGTAGGTGTAACAACAACCGAAGCGATCATTCAAGAGTTGCGGGGCTCCGTTGCCGACGGCGCATTGAAAGATAAAGACATTATCGATATATTGCGAGAAGCTTTACTCAAACGACTTCAAGGGAAAGACCGCACCATTGCTGTTGCAGATTCTTCACCCACGGCAATTCTTGTTGCTGGAGTAAACGGCGTTGGAAAAACAACGAGTGTTGCCAAAATTGGAAAAGCATTACGAGATGAAAACAGATCGGTTCTACTCGCCGCCGCGGACACATTCCGTGCAGGTGCGGTATCTCAGTTAACCACTTGGGCAGAACGGCTTGGAATTGACATCGTGAAGGGTGAACAAGGTGCAGACCCTGCTGCGGTCACTTTTGATGCTGCAAGCGCCGCGATTGCAAGGAATATCGATGTGCTTTTGATTGATACAGCTGGAAGGCTTCACACCCAAGAACCTCTCATGAGGCAACTCACGAAAATACAGGCAATTACAAATAAGAAAATCGATGGTGCACCGCACGAAGTTTTGCTCGTTTTAGATGGAACGCAAGGGCAAAATACACTCATTCAAGCAAAGAAATTTTCTGAATCTATTCAGGTCACCGGTATCTTCCTTTCAAAACTTGATGGCACAGCTCGTGGTGGAATTGTCTTTGCAATTGAAGACGAAACCGGAATCCCTGTCAAACTTGTTGGAATTGGCGAACGGCCCGAAGATGTCGAACCGTTTGACCCAGAAACATTCGTAGACGCCCTTATTGACATCAGTCGATAAATGAGCGTTTCGCTGTCGTACGTATACTCGCGCAGCACTCTAATTTACACCTTGATATAGACCCTAATTGCAACTCATCGGGGTATCATCCCTATCAGTGCCTTACCTCTCAGTTATCTTCACAGTCCTCTATTTTGCCCTCTGTGTTTCACCGAATGTTTCACCGAGTGCTTTTGGTCAAACTACGCAAGAAGTTACTGAAATTTCATTAAGAGGTGATCGCCTCTCGGGTGTTGTTCTGCCAGTACTTCCACGAGCTAGTGATATTTCAATTAGTGGTCTTCGCGCCTCTGCTTGGACTGTTGACGACACCAAGCGACTCTTCTTAGAAAAAGATATCGTCATTTCAATTGGCGCCTATACGTTCGAAGCTGACAATGCAGTCATTTGGCTTAACCGCATGCCAACAGACGCTGGCGTAGTTTCTCAGATTGCTATTTACCTTCCTTCGTTTGCAAAATCTTCTAAGCACTCCTCTATGGGAGCTGAGGGAGAAAATTTACTTGTCGTAGGCAGCACTCTAGGCGAAGTCACGCTCGATGTTGCGCTCCTAAAACCAACTAGCCCTCTACAAACGCAACTCGTCCAAACTGCTGAAACTCGGCTTGCAAACTACTTGTATGAAGAGTCGATGAGTGAACCAAATCTGTCTGTACGTCCTCGCGTAATTCAAGCGCCTCAAGAAACTCCTTCTGGTGAAGTAGCAACCACTTCCATTCCAAACTCGCAAACACGTTCATGGTTACGACCACAAAACGGATTCGTGTCGCTTTCAGCAGACCTAGTAGAACTTATTCCTAGCGAAGTCGAAAATGCAGTGACCTTATCTGGAGATATTCATATCGCTGTTCGTTCTACTGCTGGAGTAGACGATATGGAAATGACCGCCACCCGCGGTGTTGTCTTTCTTGCTCCAGGGAGTGTTAGAGACATCGCAAGCGGCAGAGTAGACATTTCAGAAGTACACGGCATATTCCTTGAAGGCAACGTTCTCATCAATGCACAAAATGGCAAGTACCTTGTGCGTGCTCCGCAAATGTATTACGACTTCAAATCCGGCAAAGCAGTCATGCTTGAAGCCGTACTTCGCACGTATATCAAAAACGGAAAAGTGCCTCTGTTTATTCGAGCAGATGAGTTGCGACAAATTGCATCCAACGAATGGACCGCCGACGGCGTGCAAGCGTCTACTAGTGCATTCGCTACACCAGACCTTGCCATTGGTTCAGCAAGAATGACAATCAGCTCTCATGAAAACGGAAACACATACGTTTCAAGCGAGGACAACTCCTTGCGTCTTGGTGGCGTACCTGTCATGTACTGGCCCGACTACAACGGCAAAGCAGGCGAGATTCCACTAAGAAGAACAAAAATCGGTTTCAAAAAAACCTTCGGCGCAATCATCGAAACCAAGTGGGATCTTTACACGCTGTCTGGAATGGAAGAACCTGCAGGCGTTGAAGCAGATTTGCGTATTGATGGATACACCGAAAGAGGTGCTGGCATAGGCCTAGATTTCAAATACGATTTCACTGAAAGCAGCGGTTTTTTTGACTCGTACCTTCTTCTTGATTCTGGCACCCAAAAAACAAATTCAGGAATAGAAACTGACGTCGATCACAAAACTCGTGGCTATGCGTTTTGGGAAGATAAAACGAACCTCGATGCTTTCTGGTCCTTGCAAACAAAAGTCAGTTACATCAGCGATGCGACATTCATGTCCGTTTGGCGTCAACCAGAATATCAAAACCATCTTGAATACGAGACGAGCATATACGCGAAGTACCAAAAAGAGAATGGTGCATTTACTGCATACGCTTCAACCTCGTTGAACAAGTTCATATCAACAAGTTGGCTTCTTGCTTCGCGGCAATTCAAGGTTGATAAAACTCCAGAACTAAGTCTTGTTCGGTATGGCGAAAGAATTTTTAACAGATCAATTACTTGGTCTACTGAAACGAAAATCGTACGCGAACGAATGGTGTTCCAACAAGGTACGCCAAATGAATTGGGCTTGACGCCCGCTGCTTTTGGATTGCCGAACGGAAACACAGCTATTTCTGCGCCGCTAAATGCAGCAGGATTGCAAGAAAATTACCAGAACAGGCTTGTTACTCGTCATGAATTTTCCGCTCCGTTCCAACTTGGCGATGTAAAGTTCGTTCCGTTCACAAGTATGCAGGCTCAATGGGG